>JBGSJD010000240.1:0-14932 GCA_041742195.1 Hyphomicrobiaceae bacterium | reverse complement strand
CCCGAGGCGGTCGACCACGGGCGCGGCGAGCGCCACCCCGAGCGACTGGCCGATGAAGAGCGCCAGCGCGAACAGCGACACGCCGAGGCCGCGCGCTTCAGGCGCCATCTGTGTCGCATTCGACTGCAACGTGTTGTGGATCATGTAGAAGCCGAGACCGAGCACGAACATGATGCCGGGCACCACCCACGCTGTCGGCACGATGGCGAAAGCCAGATATCCGGCAGCGAGCAGAATGCCGCCTCCGAGCGCCAGGCCCCGCTCTCCGAGCCGCTGCAGGAAGTGTCGCGCATTGAGCGCATAAGAAAGCGCACCGAACCCGAACGCGGCCATCATCAGCCCGACGACGGCAAGATCGACGCCGAGCCGATGGTGCAGGTCGGCGCCGATGTAGGCGAACGCCCCGTAGAACGCGAAGCCCTCGATCCCGACACTGAGCAGCATGACCTGCACCCACGGTTGCCGCAGCAGCCGCAGCGTGTCGGCCGCGACATCCGCCGGGCTCGACTTCCGCGCCGAGGCCAGCGGCTGCACACCCGGGTGCGCGGCGAGTTCGATCAGCATGGCGACACCGGCGAGCACGTGACAGGCGCCAACGACCGCAAACACGGCACGCCAGCCGAGGAGATCGCCCAGCAGCCCGCCGACGGCCTGCCCGAGGACGATGCCCGCGATCTGAGCCGACAGGAACCGCGCCAGCACGGCTTGCCGGTTCGCGAAGTCGACGACGTCTCCGATCCACGCGAACGCCAGCGGGATGGCCGCCGCCGCCATGGCCCCGGACAGGAATCGCACCGCGACCAGCCCTTCGAGAGTTGTGGTCAGCATCGCGAGTGCCGTCGCCATCCCCGTCGCGATCGAGCAGAGCCCCGCGACGCGATACTTGCCGAACCGGTCCCCGACGGGGCCGAACACGAGTTGCAGCAGTCCATATCCGACAGCGAACGCCGCAATCGTGGTCGAGGCGGAGCCGACCGTCACGGACAGATCCCCGGCGATCATCGGCAGCAGCGGATCGGAGGCCCGCATGTTCACGGAACTGGAGAACGCCGCCATGGCGAGCAGCACCATCGCCCGGATCGGCACCGGCTTCGCGGAAACGGCGTCTCGTTTGGCGGTCACGTCCGCTCTCCCCAGGAGGTTCGCAACCGACACGATGCAGAAACGACAGCTTGAATGGGCACGAAACGTCTGGCCTCGCAGGAGCGGACGACACCTGTCCGTGGCGACGCGCGGACCTCACCTAAAACGTCTCGGTTCGTGCAGCAGGTCAAGGCCCGAGCCCGCCGGCGCACCGGACCATCGGTCGCGCCCCGGATTGATCTGGGTCACCGCAGGTCCTGGCAGAAGCGCCGAGGATCAGTTTCGCTGGCGACAGTGTCGCCCTGCGCGTCGAGGGAGCCGTCCCATGACCGAAACCGCCCACGACAGACCCATGACGGAAGCGGTATGGCAGCGCGCCGAGTTGCTGGCCGAGATGATGGATCGCCTCGGATGCCGCGCGATCGCGCTGCGCCTCGATCGAGGTGCGGCCTTCGCAATCGCGAGCCGCCGATGCCTCGCCTGCCCTTACCCGTCACGCTGCCGCCTGTGGCTCGATCAACGCGCCAATGGCTCCGCAACGCCGCCGGCCTTTTGCGCCAACGCGGCCTTCCTCGTGTCGGCCTCAGCCGATGAGCCGGAGAAGCACTGACCACTCCTGTCGGCCACCGCTCGACCACAGGTGACGTTGCTGCCGTCAGGGCTTCTCGAGAGGAGCGAGCAACCCGAGTTCCATCGCCTTGATCTGAAGCGCGAGATACTTGGAGTTGATGCGGCACTGGGACAGACCGCCAGCGATGAACCAGACGCCCTGCTGCGGCGTCCGCTTGAACATGTTGTTGAGTTCGCCGTCCTCGCCGATGCCCCAGACGGGTCCGATCCGCTCGGCTATCTCGTTGCCGAGTGCCCGCCGAACGAGTTCCCGCTGCGGGAAGTACCCGGTCGCCAGCACCAGGACATCCGCTGGCACCGTCGTCCCGTCCTTGAGCTGGACGCCATCCGCCGCGAAGCGCTCGATGCGCTCGAACTGCAGGAGCCCGATCTCGCCCTTGATCATCAGCGCCGAGCTGCCGGCATCGAGGTTATAGCCACCGCCACGCCGGAAATACTTCATCTGGTGGCCGGCGTCGTCTTCACCCATGTCGAACTTGAAGCCGATCTTCTGCAAGCCGTCGACGAGCTCGCGATCGAGTTCCAGCATACGCTGCGCCACGATCTTGTAACCCTTGACCATCAGCGTCGGCGTTGCAGCCGATACGACCAGATCGCAATCCTCGAGCGGCGGCCCTTCGTCCCAGATGGCTTCATTGAGACGCGCGCTCGGATCGATCGACACGACAGTGGTCGATCCGCGCTGGATGAGCGTGGTATGGACGCCGTGGCTGTGGAGATCGAGCGCGATGTCGTTCGCGCTGCTTCCCGTGCCGAGGATCAACGCCCGCTTTCCCGTCCATCCGGCACCGCTCGTGAAGCCCTCCGAATGGATCACTTCGCCCTTGAAATCCGCGAGCCCGGGAAGATCGGGAATGTAGGGATAGCTGCTGACGCCATTGGCAAAGACGAGATGTCTCGGCTTCAAGGTCCGGCGCGAGCCATCGGACTTCTGCACCACCGCCGTCCAGCGCTTTTCGTCCACGTCCCACGTGCCGCTGACGAACTCGGTGTCCGTCCAGCAGTTGATCTCCATGGCGTCGGCGTAGAACTCGAACCAGTTCCCGAGCATGTCCTTCGGGATGTACTTCGGCCACGTCGGTGGAAACTCGAGATACGGGAGATGATTGAGATGAATGGAGTTATGTAGCGCGAGTGAATGGTACCGCATGCGCCAGCTGTCGCCGATCCGCGGCCATTTCTCCACGACGAGCGTGTCGACGCCGAGCTGGTTGAGGCGCGCCGCGATCGACAATCCGGCTTGCGCGCCTCCGATGACGAGGACGGCCGGGTCGCGATCGTCGTAGGCCTGTGCCTTGCGCCGCACGTCGGCCCAGTTGTCTCCGCCGAAGTTGCGGGAATAGGCAGCCCCGCTGGGCCGGTTCGCGCCGATCGTCTCCTCGTGCCCCTTGATCTCCTGCAGCGTCGTCGAGACGTGCCAGGCTTTCACCTCGCCGCCTCCCGTCGGCGGCGACAGCCGGACGATACCCGCGCCACGACCGATTTCGGTCTCGAACTCGAGGATGGCCTCGATGCAATCCGTGCCGACGCGCCGCACCCGCCGTGGCGGCTTGCGTCCCGCCGGGAGATGAAAGCCGCGCGCCGCCACCCGGACCTGCTCGGCCACGAGCCGGCAGGCGATGTTCGACGCCCCTTCGACTGCCGTGAAGTGCCACGTGAACGCCAGGACGTCCCGCCAGTGCGACTCGTCGACGAACAGTCCGGCGAGCGCCGCAGCATCACGCGCGACCAGCGCCGCCTCGAAGCTCGAAACCCATCCGAGCGCCGCCCGACGGATCGTCTGCTCTTGCTGCCAGACCTGGAACGCTTGATCCACGTCGTTCATGAAAACCCCTCCGTCACAGGCGTCAGCCCCGGATCTGCCGCCGATTAACGCGCACCTTTCTGATCATGTCCAGACAAACCCGGACGCGAGGACCGCCGCCCCCGGCCAGGATCAGGTCCTGAGACCAGGTCATCGCGCGCGTTGCCGCCGAGAAGCACCAGCCGTACTATTTCGCCCGATGTCGACACACGAAGACGACCCCAACGGCGACTCGCTTGCGGCGCTCGAGCCTGACGGCCCGGGGCATCGGTTCGTGCTCTACGGTGACGCATGTTCCGGCGTCCCTGGCGCCCGCCATGAAGCGACGTTCGCCGCAGTGAACGCCGTCGTCCGACGCCTCGTTCCAGGGCCGGAGTTCTACGTCTTCACCGGCGATGAGATCGCCGGGCTCACCCCGGACAGGGCGGACCTCGAGGCTCAGTGGCGGCACTGGCTCGACCACGAGATGGCGTGGCTCGATCGCTGCGTAACCCCGATGTGGCACGCGACCGGAAACCACACGACCTACGATGCAATGAGCGAGGCCGTCTTTCGCGACGTACTCGCCATGCCGAGGAACGGCCCGGCGGGCCAGGACGGCCTTTCGTACTGGGTCCGGCGCCACGACCTTCTGCTCGTGTTCGTCCACACGCTCTGGAGCGGCCTTGGCGGCGAGGGGTTCGTCGAGACGGACTGGCTCGACCGCATTCTCGACGCGCACGTCGACTGCCGCCACAAGCTCGTCGTCGGCCACCATCCCGTGTTTCCGGTGAACGGCTATTCGGGTCCCTGCCAGCGCGAAATCGACACCGAACTCGGAGCCAAGTTCTGGGAAATCCTGGTCCGGAATCGCGTCACGGCCTACGTCTGCAGCCATATCCTGGCCTTCGACGTGCAGGCTCATTGCGGCGTGCTGCAGATCTGCACGGCCGGCGCCGGCACCGCCCACCGCATGCCGGACGACATCGAATATTTGCACTGCGTGCAGATGGCCCTCGATGGCCACGGCCTGCGCTATCAGGTGCTCGACACAGCCGGCGTGGCCCGCGAGACGCTGGATTGGCCGGCGACGGGCTGGCAGCCTGCAGATGCGCGGATGTTCGGGGCAGGCTCGCACGCTCCCGCCACCGCCCTGCCGCCGCCTTCACGCCGGCTCCACATCACGTTGACCGGGACGACGGCGCACGCCGCGGAGGCCAGTGCCGAGACACTATTTTGCGGCAGCCGAGCCGGAACGCTGCCGCCCCTGTGGATCGGGCTCCGGGGACCACGACGCCGCCTGACGGCAATCATCCATCACGCGCCGGCACGCAGCCCTCATTACTGGCTGGGACCAGAACTGAGCCCGGGCCAGCATTTCAGCCTGGACCTCCTGCTGCATTGGGATATGGGGCCCGGCGGCCTCCTCTACCGGACCGACCCGGAGCAGCCCTGGACGTCGATGTCGGCGGCCTCGCCTTGGGGCCTCGAACGAATGGCCGCCATCGATTGCTGGCAAATCGGCCGCACGGGCGCTGCAGGCGACCCACATCCGTTCAAGGGTGACGGGCTGAAAGCCGCGATCGGCTGGTAAGCGATGCCATGGCCCGACAACGACCGCCCGTCACGGCCCACGCCGGCAAGAAAATTCATGCCATTCAATGAATTCTGGCGGAGACGAGAGGATTCGAACCTCCGGAACCAGTTTCCCAGTTCAACGATTTAGCAAACCGCCGCCTTAAGCCACTCGGCCACGTCTCCGCACGAAGCACCCGTATAGGGCCCGGTCGCTCCGATTTCAACCACTCGTCTGCTGGCGCACTCCGTCGGCCGGGAGCGCCCCTGAAAGCCCGGCCGCCTTACGGCTTGGCCGGCTTGGGCAGCAGCCCGCGCTCCCCGAGCACCGCCTCGGCGACCTTGAACGCCTCGATCGTGGCCGGAATTCCGCAGTACGCCACCGTCTGATAGAGAACCTCCTGGATCTCCTCGACCGTGCAGCCGTTGTTGATCGCCGAATTGACGTGGAGCCGCAGCTCCTCCGGCTTCCCGAGCGCCGTCAGCATCGCCATGCACAGCATGCTCCGCGTTTTCCGCTCGAGCCCCGGCCGCGACCAGATATCACCGAACGCATAGGTCTCGGAGAACTGCCGCAACGGCCGGTTGAAGTCGTTTGTCGAAGCGTCCCGCCGCGCCAGGTACTCCGCCCCGATCACCTCGCCGAGAACGGCGCGGCCCTTCGCTCTCTGGTCTTCGATGTCCATGTCGGCTCTCTCCGTGGTCGACCGCCAATCGTGATCCCGGCCCCCGCCGTCAGGAGGTCCGCCGCTTCTCGACCAGCACGCCGGCCGCCGCGAGGCGGTCCATGGCCTCCTCGTCGAAGCCGTGCTCCTTGAGCACCTCCCGCGCATGCTCGGAGAACTTGGGCGGCGCGCTCTTGAGCCCACCCGGCGTCCGCGACAACCGGACCGGCGTCCCGGTGCCCTTGTACCAGTCCTTCTCGTAGATGATGCCGCGCGCCTTGGTGTGCTCGCTTTCGAGCACCTGCTGCGTGTTGAGCACCGGCCCGCACGGCAGCCCCGACGACAGCAGCTCCAGCGCGAACGTCATGCCGTCCACTTCTGCGAGCTTCGCCGTGATGATCTCGTTGAGCGCATCGCGGTTCTTCTGCCGGTCCCCATTGGTCTTGAAGCGCGGATCGTCGGCGAGTTCCGGCCGGCCGAGCACGTCGCACACCTTCTTGAACGCCCGGTTGTTCCCGGCCCCGATCATGATGGGCACCGTCCGCGTCGGATACATGCCGTAGGGCACCAGGTTCGAATGCTGGTTGCCCGTGAGCTGCGGCACCTTTCCCGAGAGGAAGTAGTTCGGGAAATGTGGATGCATCAGCGACATCGCCGCGTCGTAGAGCGTGACCTCGATCGCCTGCCCCTGCCCGGTCTTGGTCCGGTCGTGCATGGCGAGCAGGATACCGATCACACAATAGAGGCCCATCGAGATGTCGACCACGGGAAGTCCGAGCCGCATCGGGCCAGACTCCTGCGAGCCGTTGACGCTGTAGTGCCCCGCCATGGCCCCGACGATGCCGTCATAGCCCGGAAACCCGCCGAGCGGCCCGTCGTTTCCGAACCCCGAGATCTTGCAATAGACGAGCTTCGGGAATTTCTCTTTCAGCGTGTCGTAGCCGATCCCCCAGGCTTCCATGGAGCCGGGCTTGAAGTTTTCGATCAGCACGTCCGCTCCGGCGAGCAGCTTGAGCAGCACCTGCCGCCCTTCCTCCTTGCCGAGATCGAGGCCGACCGAGCGCTTGTTCCGATTGATGCCGACGAAGTAGGCGGCATCGTCCTCGTGGAACGGAGGCCCCCAGTCGCGCACCTCGTCGCCCTGCGGCGGCTCGAGCTTGATGACGTCGGCGCCATGGTCGGCAAGAAGCTGCGTCCCGAACGGTCCACCGAGCACCCGCGTGAGGTCGATGACCTTGACGCCCTTGAGCGCGCCGCGGCTGCCTCCGGCATTCGCTTCGCCGCCCGCTTCGTGGCTATCCTTCGCCATCGTATTTCGCTCCCGATTGCGTGTGTTGTGTCAATTCGGTGCCACAAGCAGCCACGCGAGGCAACCGCGCGCTCTAACGAGCGCTCCGACCACCGGCGACGCCGGGCATGGCACAGGCTGAAAACCGTCGTATGCTGGCGTCATCGCCAATTCGGGAGCGGATCAGATGCCCATCACAAGCAAGTATGTCTTCATCGTCAGCATGGACGTCGAGCCTGCGAAGGAGGCTCTCTTCAATGAGGTCTACGACACCGAGCACGTGCCGCTGATCCTGAAGGTTCCGGGCGTCCGCGCCGCGACCCGCATGGCCGGAGAGCCGTTCACCATGAATCTCGGCGGCCAGCGTCTCGAGAAGGCCCACGACGGCCCGAAGTACACCGCCATCTACGAGATCGACAGCCCGGGCGTTCTCCTGTCGCCGGAGTGGGCGGCTGCCGCCGAGTCCGGTCGCTGGCCGGGCGAGGTCCGTCCGTTCACCACGAACCGCCGGCACGTCATCTGCAAGATCGTCTGAGGCAGAAGCAGGGAGGTCGGGGATCACCCCAGCGCCGCGAGGCGTAGTCGCGTTCGGCTGACGTCTTTGTGATCCTGGCCCCGGCGCGCTTAATCCGGACGCCGTGATGGGGTATCCTGAATACTCGGCAAGCGAATGTGAGGGATTGTTCGATGCGGCGGCTGGTGGTTGCAGCGATAACGGCGGCGCTGGTGGGTGCCGTTTACACCGCCTACCGCACCGATACCGGGTTTCGCGACTGGGTTGCCGGTGTGACGGGGTCGGCCAAACCCAAGGCGAAGGCGAAATCGATCCCGCCGGCACCGGTCCGGACCGCGGCCGTGTCGCGTCAGGACGTGCCGATCGTGCTCGAAGGCGTCGGCAACGTGCAGGCCCGCTCGACGATCGCCATCAAGGCGCGCATCGACGGACAACTCATGGAGGCGGCGGTCGCGGAGGGCCAGCCGATCGCCAAGGGTGATCTGATGTTCAAGCTCGACGCCCGCCCCTACGAGGCCCAGCTCCGCCAGGCCGAAGCCAACGTCGCCCGCGACAAGGCCAATCTCGAAAAGGCGATCGCCGATGCGGCACGCGCAGAAAGCCTGTCGCAGAAAGGCATCTCGCCGAAGACCAGGCTCGAGGAAGCCGAAACCTCCGTCTCGGCCTTGCGCGCCGCTCTCCGGGCCTCCGAGGCAGCCGTAGAGATCGCCCGCCTCAATCTCGAGTACGCGACCATTCGGGCGCCGATCAAGGGACGCGTCGGCGCCATCCTCATTGCGCCGGGCAACATGGTGAAGGCCAACGACACGCAGCCCATTTTGATGCTGACCGAGGTCAGTCCGATCAACGTGTCCTTTGCTCTGCCCGAGCAGCACGTCGGCGAACTGCGCACACGGCTCGCCTCGAAGGAACCCCTCGTCGTCGAGGCCACCGTGCAGGGCGACGATGGCACGACGGAAAAGGGTGAGCTGTTCTTCATCAACAACGCCATCGACATGAGCACCGGCACGATCCAGGTGATGGCCCGCTTCGCCAATGCCGACGAACGGCTGATTCCCGGTCAGTTCATACGCGCGCGCGTTCGCATGACGACCTTGCCGAATGCGGTCGTCGCACCGTCGAAGGCAATCCAGATCAATCAGCGAGGCCACTACGCGTGGATCGCGAAACCGGACAAGACCGCCGAACTGCGGCAGGTCACGATTGGTCCCGATGTGAACGGCATGACCGTGGTCAGCCGCGGCCTCGAAGCCGGTGAGCGTGTGGTGACGGACGGCCAGCTTCGTCTGTTCCCGGGCGCGAAAGTCAACGTCATCGACGACGCCCGCATTGGCACCAAGGCCAGAGAGCCGTCATGAGCCCTGCAGAGACCTGCATTCGCCGGCCGGTGATGACCACGCTGGTCATGGCGGCCATCATGCTGTTCGGAATGATCGCGTACCGGCTGCTTCCGGTGGCGGAGTTGCCGAGCGTCGACTTCCCGACGATCGAGATTTCGGCGTCGCTCCCTGGCGCCAATCCCGAGACCATGGCATCCGCCGTCGCAACCCCCATCGAGAACCAGCTATCGCGGATTGCCGGCATCAAGGCGATGTCGTCCGTCAGTTCGACCGGCTCGACGAAAGTCGTCGTCGAGTTCGACCTCGATCGCAACATCGACGCCGCGGCTCTCGATGTGCAGACGGCGCTCTCGGCGGCTCAGCGGAGCCTGCCGCCGGAGATGACCGACGCGCCCTCCTTCCGCAAGATCAACCCCGCCGACTTCGCCATCTATTACGTGCAGCTGTCGTCGGCGACGCTCCCCGTCGCAACCTTGAGCGACTACGCGGAGACCGTCCTTCAGCAGCAGGTATCGACCATCAAGGGCGTCGCCCAGGTCCAGTTCTGGGGGCAGCAGAAATACGCGGTCCGGATCCAGATCGATCCGCGCCTCCTCGTCACCAAGAACGTCAGCTTCGAGGACGTGGAGCGCGCCGTGCGCGCCGGCAACACGAACCTCCCGACGGGATCGTTCAGTGGCCCCGACAAGCAGGTCAACATCAAGACGACCGGCACCCTCATGGGTGGCAACGCCTACTCCGACGTCGTCGTCGCGACCCGCAACGGTGCCCCCGTCCGCATCCGCGACATCGGCCGGGCCATCGACGGCGTCGAGCAGGACAAGGTCTCGACGTGGTTCGGCAACGAGCAGGGCATGATGATGGCTGTGTACCGCCAGCCCGGCTCGAATACGGTGGAGACGGTGGAGGCGATCAACAAGGTCCTGCCGCAACTCCGCCAGCAGCTTCCCGCATCGGTGACGCTCGACGTCATGTACGACCGGTCGCGCACCATCAAGGAATCGATCCACGAGGTGGAGTTCACCCTCGTCCTCGCCGCTGCGCTGGTGGTGATGGTCATCTTCCTGTTCCTGCGCAATCTCACCGCGACAATCATCGCCTCGGCGGCCTTGCCGATCTCCATCATCGGCACCTACGGCGTCATGTACGCGCTCGGCTTCAGCCTGAACAACCTGTCTCTGATGGCGCTGACGCTGGCCGTCGGTTTCGTCGTCGACGACGCGATCGTTATGCTCGAGAACATTGTCCGGCATCGCGAAAAGGGCCTCTCCGGCATGGAGGCAGCGCTCGTCGGCTCCCGGGAAATCACCTTCACGATCATCTCCATGACCATCTCGCTGGTCGCCGTCTTCATCCCCGTGATCTTCATGGGCGGCATGTTGGGCCGCCTGCTCTACGAGTTCGCGATCACGATCTCGGCGGCCGTCATCGTCTCCGGCGTCGTGTCGCTGACGCTGACACCGATGCTCTGCTCGCGCATGTTGAAAGGCGAGCACAGCGGCAACGGTCGGCTCTATCGGGCCAGCGAGGCCGCGTTCGACGGCATGCTCTGGGTCTATGACGTGGGACTGCGCTGGTGCTTGCGTCACCGCTTCATCGTGCTGCTGTCGTTCTTTGTGTCGATCGGGGCGACCTGGGTCCTCTACGAGCGCATCCAGAAGGACTTCCTGCCTGCCGAGGACACGGGCAGGCTGCTCGTGCGCACCGAGGCTGCCATCGATGCCTCGTATGAAGCCTTGATGGGGTATCAGGCCGAGGTGGCGCGCCTCGTCGAGCGCAACCCGAACATCGCCCGCGTCATGTCGCGCGTGGGAGCAGCCGGATCGTCGTCGAACAGCAATCAGGGCTTCATGTTGCTGACGCTGAAGCCGCGATCGGAGCGGCCCGAGCCGTCGATCGATGTCATCGTCCAGGGCTTGCGCCGCTCGCTCAACACGGTGCCGGGCGTCCGCGCGTTCGTTCTCAATCCGCCGGCCATTCGCGTCGGCGGACGGTTGTCCAACGCCGACTACCAGTACACGCTCCAGGACATCGACCTCGATACGCTCTATCGCTGGGTCGGCGAGATGCATCGCGAAATGCGCGCCTTGCCCGGCTTCCAGGACGTGACGAGCGACCTGAAGATCGGCAGCCCCGCGGTCATGATCGACATCGATCGCAATCGGGCGGCGTCTTTGGGCGTCGATGCACGCCAGATCGAACAGGCCCTGGCGGCCGCCTACGGTTCGCGCAAGATCTCGACGATCTATACCTCGTCGAGCCAGTACGCCGTGGTCCTCGAGGTCCTGCCGGAATTGCAGCGCGACACCTCGAGTCTCGGCCAGATCTATGTGCGATCCTCATCCGGCCGTCTCCTGCCGCTAGACACGCTGACGACCCAGCGTCGCGAAGTGTCACCCCTGCAGGTCAACCATCAGGGCCAGCTCCCGGCGGTCACGATCTCGTTCAATCTGGCGCCGAACGTCTCTCTCGGGACGGCCATCGAAAACGTCCGCGCTCTGGAGCGCAGGATCGGGCTACCGCCGACGATCAGCACCAGCTTTGGCGGCACGGCGGCTGCCTTCGAGGAATCCATGGCCAACATGGGCATCCTCCTCGTCCTCGCGATCCTCGTCGTCTACATCGTGCTGGGCATTCTCTACGAGAGTTACATCCACCCCTTGACGATCCTCTCCGGCCTGCCGGCAGCCGGCCTCGGCGCACTCCTGGCGTTGCACGCCTTCGGCATGCCGCTGACCCTCTATGCGTTCGTCGGTGTCATCATGCTGGTCGGCATCGTCAAGAAGAATGCCATCATGATGATCGACTTTGCTCTGGATGCTCAGCGCAACCATGGGAAGTCCCCCGAAGAAGCCATCTACGAGGCCTGCCGGCTGCGCTTTCGCCCGATCATGATGACGACGTTTGCAGCGCTGGCCGGTGCGCTTCCGATCGCTCTCGGCCACGGGGCAGGCGCCGAGGCTCGCGCGCCGCTCGGCGTGACCGTCGTCGGCGGTTTGGCGGTCTCGCAGGTGATCACGCTGTTCCTGACGCCGGTCATCTACCTCTACATGGACCGGCTCCAGCGGATGTTCGCCCGCTCCGGCACGCGCGCGAGTGAGACAGCACCGCGGTCGCCGACGGTTCCTGCCGAGTAGCCGGCGAGTTAAACCACCCGGCCGATGCGCGCCCCGTCCGCGAGATCCCAGAGGCGCTCGATCGCTTCCGGGTAACTCGACGACGGCGGGAACGCGAGTGCCCGCGCCGCGCTCCTGTCGAGCCACGTCATCTCCGAATGCTCGGGCGACAAGCACGGCTCGCCATCGAAGATGGCGCCGATCCGGGCGAGAATGAAAAGAAACACGCCATCGCTGGGCCTCTGCCGCGTCCACGACACAGCGCTCTCACCAAACGTGATCCGGATTTCAACCCCGAGTTCCTCACGAACCTCACGCGCCAGGACGTCCGCGTGCGACACCCACTCTTCCCCGGCGTCGATACGCCCGCCCGGAAGCTCCCAGTATCCGCTATCCGCCTCGCGCAGGAATAGGGCGCGCCCGTCCCGAACGATGAAACCCTTGAGGCTCACCTCGAAGCGTTGAATATGCCGCGCACCTGTGAGGTTCATGCTTTCACTGCCGGGTGGCCGGAGCGAAAAGCGCCGACGGACGCTGGCCGCTGTCTCCGGATTGTCGTTCCGGCGGCCAGCTATCGCACCCGGGGCAACGACTGGCAATGCCAACCGGAACCACGCCACGCGTCTTCCGGTGCAGGGCATTCGCAACAACGGGCGCTCGTGCGCCTCAGTGCAGTCCGAACCCTTCCGAAACACACCGGACATCTCGCGGCGAAAGCAGCGCCGCATGCGCAATGCGGATGCGATAGAGACTGCCCTCCAGATTGACCGACCAGAATGCGAGGAACTTGGCCAGCCGCGGGAAGTTCGGGTGAAGATCGTAGTCCTGCCACACGTAGCTTTGCAGCAAGGCGGGATGGTCGGGGAGCCTGTAGAGGATCTCGGCAGTGGTCAGGCTGTAGCCATTCAGCTGATCGATCAGATCCTGTCGCGACATCGAGCTTCAACCTCCGATCTCGTTTCGTCATGGCGGCCCCGCGGAGCGCAAGTCACTTCGCCGCGCGAGTCGCACGCTCACAGTCGAGCAGATTTAGCCATTGAAATCAATATGTTGGCAGCAAGCGCCCGCCAGTGCTAACAGCTTGCCGCGTTGCCCTGCGGTCATCCTCGAAAGCTGGCGTAAGCGATTTCCTGGGCCGCCACGGCCGGAAAGCCCGCCGTCCGAAAGGAATATTTTCCGATCCATTACCCATCGGAAATGGAAACTCCAATCGTAACCAATTGTTTGTGCGAATCGCTCAACTTTCGCATGAGATTTGCAAGTCACGAAACGAGATGCTATGTCACCGGCCATCAACCGGTGACAGAACACAAAGATCAAAGAACTGGAGAGGATAAGGAAATGGCTGCGATCAACGTCGAAAAGCTTCCTCTGAAGGAGCTGCTTGACCTCGAAGCACGCGTCAAGAAGGCGATTGTATCGGCTCGGGAGCGTGAAAAATCCGAAGTCCGACAGGAGATGCTGGCTCTTGCTGCCAAGCGGGGCCTTTCTATTTCCGACGTGTTCGGCACGGTGCGAGCGGCCAAGGGTGGCAAGGTCGCCGTGAAATATCGCAATCCCGACAGCCCCGACGATACCTGGACGGGTCGTGGCCGCCAGCCGAAGTGGCTCGTTGCGGCAATGAAGAAGGGCGCGAAGCTCGACGACTTCGCAGTCTGACGGTCCATCAGTCGACACGCTGAATTTAGCCCGCGCCCGATCGATGGCGCGGGCTTTTTCGTGCTTCAGCTTCTCCGCACGTGATTGAACGCGTCGGGTTGCAGCAGAGCCATGAGAAATCCGGTCCCTCGGAGCGTCTGTTGGCACTCTAGGCTTGACAGTGCCAGAGCGCGGGAACATATGAAAGTGGACGAACGCGCCCCGGATCGGAACGCGGCGATCTGTGTGTGACGTGACGATTGAAAATCGGCTCGACCCTCCGGCGCGGGAAACACGTGATCAAGTGATGATGTCTCGTTTCGCGAAGCCAAGTGGCACTGATTAGTCGCGGGCAACGCCAGCACCGGGATGAGGTTTTCCGGACATTCGGATCTTGGCTGAACCGTCGACTGGCTCATGGTTCAGGAAAGTCCGACCAGCAAAGGTCGCCGTCGAAACGAAAGGCGAGCCGTTACGAAATGCCGCTGTCGGGCTCGGGTCCGGCGAAAGGCGTGATGCATTCCCCCGACACTTCATCGGAAGCGGGGAATCCCAATTCAGTTCTGGAGTTACGAAAGGAAACGCAATGGCCGCAAAAGAAGTGAAGTTCTCGCAGGACGCCCGAAGCCGCATGATGCGCGGCGTCGACATTCTCGCCAACGCCGTGAAGGTGACGCTCGGCCCGAAGGGTCGCAACGTCGTCATCGAGAAGTCGTACGGCGCGCCCCGCACCACCAAGGACGGCGTGACGGTCGCGAAGGAGATCGAACTCGAGGACAAGTTCGAGAACATGGGCGCCCAGATGGTGCGCGAAGTGGCCTCGAAGACCAACGACACGGCAGGTGACGGCACCACCACTGCGACGGTTCTGGCCCAGGCCATCGTCCGCGAAGGCCTGAAGTCGGTCGCTGCCGGCGCCAATCCCATGGATCTGAAGCGGGGCGTCGATCTGGCCGTCCAGGCTGTCCTCGGCGAACTGAAGGCCAAGGCGAAAAAGATCACCTCGAACGAGGAGATCGCCCAGGTCGGCACCATCTCGGCCAACGGCGAGGCCGCCATCGGCCGCATGATCGCCGAGGCGATGCAGAAGGTCGGCAACGAGGGCGTGATCACGGTGGAAGAGGCGAAGAGCCTCGAGACCGAGCTCGACGTCGTCGAGGGCATGCAGTTCGATCGCGGCTACCTGTCGCCGTACTTCATCACCAACGCCGACAAGATGATCGCCGAGCTGGATGACCCGTTCATCCTGATCCACGAGAAGAAGCTGTCGGGCCTGCAGCCGATGCTGCCGCTGCTCGAG
>JBGSJD010000239.1:0-2585 GCA_041742195.1 Hyphomicrobiaceae bacterium | reverse complement strand
AGCGCCAGCGCGTCGACCGGCGTGCCGGTCACGGCCTTGGCGAGCTCCCGCCCCAGCGCCACGGAGAACCCCACCGCGCGCCCGTTGCATCCGGCCCAGGCGAACCCGTCAGGCCCGAGCCTGTGCATGCGCGGGTAGAAGTCTCTTGTGATGCCGATATAGCCGTTCCACACATAGTCGAACGACACCGGCCCGATCTGCGGGAACAGGCGTTCGAGGCGCTGGGCGATGTAGGGCTGCATGCGCTCCCGCCGTTTGACAGGCAGCAGGATCGCGCCGCCCGTGACCAGTCGGTTGCGCCGGTCGTAACGCGCGAAATAAAGCTCCCGGTGCGTATCCGAGACCGCCTGCCGGCCCGGAATGATCGTCTTGCGCACGTTGTCCGATAGCGGTGTCGTCGCAAGCTGCCACGAGAAGATGGGCACCACCTCGCGCGCGATGTCCGGAGCCAGTTCCTTCGAGAACTCGCCCGTGTAGGCATTGGTCGCGAGCACGAGGCCTCGTGACTTGACGGTCCCCTGCGCGGTCTCCGTCAGCCAATAGGCCCCACCCCTCCGGAATGTGCGGACTGGCGACCGCGCATAGATCCGCCCACCATGCTTGAGAACGGCGCGGGCGAGCCCCCGCGCCAGCGCCAGCGGATTGATATGCCCGCCGGTGGTGTTGCCCCACCCGCCGAACCATGCCTCGGAGCCTGTGATGTCGCGCATCTCCTCCCGCGACTTCATCGACACCGGAGCGCCGAAGCGGCTCCACTGCGCCACCCGCCGCTCCGCGATCTTCATCCGTCCCGGCGAGTGGACGGGCTGCACCCAGCCGTTCTGCTCGGCTTCCGCGTCGATGCCTTCCTCGCGCGCCGTATCGAACAGGATCTGCGCGCAGTCCCGGATCAGATGGACGAGCCGCTCCCCGGCCTCCCCGTGGCGCTTGATGATGTCGTCGGGCTCCGGCCGCGTCAGCGTCGGGATGACCTGCCCGTTGTTCCGGCCCGACGCGCCCCAGCCGGGCTCGGCCGCCTCCACGACGGCGACGTCCACCCCCTGCCGCGCCAGATGCAGCGCCGTCGAGAGCCCGGTGAATCCGGCCCCGATGACCACCACGTCCGCCATCACGTCGCCACGGACGGCGGGCAGCTCCGGACCCGGCGGTGTCACGGCGGCCCAGAGCGAACTCGGCCATTCGACGGCATCGGCCATGTGGCGGGGTCTCCTGCGTACTGATCACCCTTAACGGTGTCAGCCTGTGCCCCGCGATGCAAGCCCGGCCCGCTCGTTCCCGCAGGCCCGAACGCTCGGCGAACAGCGTCGACGGTTTGATTTTGCTGGTCGCCCCCGTTGACTTGGCCGCTGCCCGACGCTATCTCAGCCGTGTCTTGGCACTCGAAACGATCGAGTGCTAGCACAGAATGATGAGCAAATCGAAACGCCCTTCTTTGCGGGGCCCTGCCATCTGGAGCATTTGGTTCATGAAGTTCCGTCCCCTCCACGACCGCGTGGTCGTCAAGCGCGCCGACAGCGAGACGAAGACCGCTGGCGGCATCATTATTCCGGACTCGGCTGGCGAGAAGCCGCAGCAGGGTGAGATCATCGCCGTCGGCGCAGGCGCTCGCGACGAGAGCGGCAAGCTCGTTCCCCTCGACGTGAAGAAGGGTGACAAGGTGCTGTTCGGCAAGTGGTCCGGCACCGAGGTCAAGATCGACGGCCAGGAGCTGTTGATCATGAAGGAGAGCGACATCATGGGCGTTCTCGACAAGTAAAGGCCGGCGGCAACGGAGCGGCCGTCGGAAGCGTCGGGTTCCCGACGCCCGATCGTGCCCCCGTGGCCTCCCCCCGCCACACGGATCGCAACCCCACTTTCAGGATATCCCGCCAATGGCAGCCAAGGACGTCAAGTTTTCCATCGACGCGCGCGACCGCATGATGCGCGGCGTCGACATTCTCGCCAACGCCGTGAAGGTGACGCTCGGCCCGAAGGGTCGCAACGTGGTCATCGAGAAGTCGTTCGGCGCGCCGCGCACCACCAAGGACGGCGTGACGGTCGCGAAGGAGATCGAGCTCGAGGACAAGTTCGAGAACATGGGCGCCCAGATGGTGCGCGAAGTGGCCTCGAAGACCAACGACACGGCAGGTGACGGCACCACCACTGCGACGGTTCTGGCCCAGGCCATCGTCCGCGAAGGCCTGAAGTCGGTCGCCGCCGGCATGAACCCGATGGATCTGAAGCGCGGCATCGACAAGGCCGTGATCCAGGTCGTCGAGGAGATCAAGAAGAAGTCCAAGAAGGTCAAGAACTCCGAGGAGATCGCCCAGGTCGGCACCATCTCCGCCAACGGCGAGGCCGCCATCGGCCGCATGATCGCCGAGGCGATGCAGAAGGTCGGCAACGAGGGCGTGATCACGGTGGAAGAGGCGAAGAGCCTCGAGACCGAGCTCGACGTCGTCGAAGGCATGCAGTTCGATCGCGGCTACCTGTCGCCGTACTTCATCACCAACGCCGACAAGATGATCGCCGAGCTGGATGACCCGTTCATCCTGATCCACGAGAAGAAGCTGTCGGGCCTGCAGCCGATGCTGCCGCTGCTCGAG
>JBGSJD010000238.1:0-3753 GCA_041742195.1 Hyphomicrobiaceae bacterium | reverse complement strand
GCGGGGTCACGGCCATGCCGAGCCCGACGATCGCAATCCGCGGCGGCATCCGACATCCTCCCCGGGGCTCCCGCGAGCGCGATCCGCCCGTGATCGATCGCTCAGCTCTTCGTGATCCGGTCGACCTCGGCCAGATCCTCGGCGCTGAGCTGCCAGCCCGCGGCTTGGGCATTGGCCTCGACCTGCTCGATGCTGGTCGCACCTGCAATGACGCTCGAGACGGCGGGCCGCGCGAGCAGCCACGAGAACGCGAGTTCGAGCAGCGTGTGCCCGCGCTCCTTGGCGAACGCCGTGAGCGCCTCCGTGACGCGCCAGTTGCGCTCGTTCAGGTACTTGTCGGCCCACCGCTGGGTCTCGGTGAGGCGCGCGCCCTGCGGCATCGCATTGCGGGCATACTTGCCCGTGAGCAGGCCGCACGCGAGCGGGAAATAGGGCAGCAGTCCCATCCGATACCGCGACAGCATCGGAATGAGTTCGCGGTCGGCATCGCGGATCAGCAGGCTGTACTCGTCCTGGCTCGAGACGAAGGCGTTGAGATTGCAGCGCCGCGCCGTCTCCTGCGCCTCGACCACCATCCACGCCGGATGATTGGAGAGCCCGACGTAGCGCACCTTGCCCGCGCGGACGAGGTCGTCGAGCGCCCGGAGCGTCTCCTCCATGGGAGTGAGCGGGTCGACCTGATGCACCTGGTAGAGATCGATGTAGTCGGTCTGCAGCCGCCGCAGGCTGTCGTCGAGTGCGCTCATGATGTAGCGCCGCGATGCGCCCTTCATCTTGCCGGCCTCGTCCATCTGCATGCCGCACTTGGTGGCGAGCACGATGCGCTTGCGCTTGCCGCCCTTGAGCACCTCGCCCATGGCCGTCTCGGATCCGCCGCGGTTCGAGTACATGTCGGCGGTGTCGAACAGCGTGATGCCGAGGTCGATGGCGCGGTCGATGACCCGCCCGGTGGCCGCCGTGTCGATCCGGCCGCCGAAATTGTTGCAGCCGACGCCGACGGCCGAGACGCGGAGACCCGAGCCGCCGAGATTGCGTTCTTGCATGAGACTGCCTCTCCCGAAGTCCTGTTCGGGGAAGGCTAGCCTACCGGACGCCGCCGATCCACTGCGTTCGCAGCGCCCGGCAGCCGCGCGTCTATTCGCGATAGACGATGACGGGCAGCTTGCTGTGCGACAACAGCTTCGTCGTCTGGCTCCCGAGGATCAGGCCGGCCACGCCGCGCCGGCCGTGCGAGCCGACGACGATGAGGTCACAGCCGTTGTCGGCCGCCGCCTTGATGATGGCCTCGTACGGCGGGTCACCGACCATGTGCACGCCGCTGCAGGCGACGCCGACCTGGCCCGCCATCGTCGTGACCTCGCCGAGCGTCTTCGCCGCGACGGCCTTCATCTGGGCGTCGAACTGAGCCTCGTTGTGGCCGATGGCGATCTCGCTGAGCGCGATCGAGTTCCATGACGGCGTGACGTAGACCGCCGTGGCCTTGGCGCCGATCGCCTTGGCGACGCCGAGGCCATGGCGCGCGGCCTTGAAGGAGAACGGCGAGCCGTCGACGGCGACGAGAACGTGAGCGTACATGACAGTGCTCCTTGATTGGCGAAAGCCGGGAGGCCGGGCCGGAACGCCCGGCTATCGGCCAAGCAGGACTTTCAGGCTGGCGATGAAGCCCTGGCTGCAGACGTCCTTCGACACATAGGCGCACGCGATCTCGTGTCCGCCCCGCCACATCATCTCGACCGCCACATAGAGGATCACGAGCAGACCCAGCCACGCGATGATCGGGTACTTGGCGAGCAGCTTGGCGATGTAGGTCGCGGCGACCGCCATCAGGATGATCGCGACGAGCAGTCCGACGACGAGGATCCAGGTGCTCCCCTTGGCGGCACCCGCGACGGCCAGCACGTTATCCAACGACATCGAGACGTCGGCGATGATGATCTGCATCAAGGCCGGCCAGAAGCCGGCGTTGCCATGCTCGGCACCGCCATTGCCGTTGGTCGCGGTGCCATCGCTCGAGAACTCGACGGGCGCGTGCATGCCGTTCTGAAGTTCGCGGTACATCTTCCAGCAGACGTAGAGCAGCAGCACGCCGCCGGCGAACGTCAGCCCGACGATGGCGAGAAGCTGTGCCGTGATCGCGGCGAAGAAGATGCGCAAGACGACCGCGCCCGCGATGCCCCAGAAAATGACCTTGGCCCTGAGATGCGGCGCGACGCGAGAGGCGGCGAGCCCGACGACGATGGCGTTGTCGCCGGCCAGCACCAGGTCGATGAAGATGACCTTGCCGAGCGCGATCAGGTCGGCGGTCGTGATCCAATCCATACGAGCCTCTTGCGGTGGGCCGCTGCCGGACGAATTCCAGAAGTCTCACGACCGATGGGTCGGCGCGGTGGAAGCGAGATGAGGGGCCGCCTGTCCCTGAGGCGATGAGCGAAGCGCGCCGGGTTGGCACGGAACTCGGGACCAAGTCGCCAGAACGGATAAATAAACTGGCGCATGACCACAAGCCCCCAATTGGCCCGCCCCCAGGTTGGCGTGCTCCCGGCTCGCACTGTCGCGACTTTAGCGATATGGAGAGGAGGGTCGGCCATGGAAGCCGGCGGGGACGCGGCGATGAGCGGCACGGATTCGGCGAGGCAGGCATGACGGATAGCGTACTCGGCATCATCGGCGGGAGCGGCCTTTACGATCTGCCGGCGTTCGAAAATCCGCGCTGGGAACGTGTCGTGTCGCCCTGGGGAATGCCGTCCGACGACGTCCTGTTCGCAGAGGTGAATGGCCTTCCGGTCCGTTTCCTGCCTCGCCACGGTCGCGGCCACCGGGTGCCGCCGTCCGCGATCAACTATCGCGCCAATATCGACGTCATGAAGCGGGCGGGCGTCACGGATCTGGTCTCGGTGTCGGCCTGCGGCTCGCTCAAGGCCGAGTATCCGCCGGGCCATTTCGTGCTCGTCGACCAGTTTATCGATCGGACATTCGCCCGCGAGAAGAGCTTCTTCGGCCCCGGCCTCGTCGCCCACGTGTCGGTCGCCGACCCGGTGAGCCCGGGCCTTGCCGACGCGGTCTGGAGCGCGGCTTCGGCCGAGGGCATCTCGATGACACGCGGCGGCACCTACCTCGTCATGGAAGGCCCCCAGTTCTCGACGCGCGCGGAATCGAACCTCTACCGCCAGTGGGGCTGCGACGTCATCGGCATGACCAACATGCCGGAGGCCAAACTCGCCCGCGAGGCCGAGATCTGCTACGCGACGGTCGCCATGGTGACCGATTACGACTGCTGGCACGAGGACCACGCCGAGGTCGACGTAGCGTCTGTCATCCGCGTGCTGAAGGACAACGTGGCGAAGGGGCAGCGCCTCGTCACCCGTCTCGCCCGCGATTTCCCGCGCCAGCACCCGGCCTGTCCGATCCGCTCCGATCGCGCCCTCGACGTGGCGATCATCACGCCGCCCGAGGCCCGCGATCCCGAAATGGTGGCCAAGCTCGATGCGGTCGCCGGCCGGGTCCTCAAGTCCGGTTGAACTCCACTGGTCCGGCGTCGGGCGCGCTTGCGCAAGGCGGCCCGGATCGCCATTTCAATGCCAGAAAGCCTGCACCAGCCGAAGCCCGACACATGGCCCTCTTGCCCATCCTGACCCTTCCCGATCCGATCCTCCGCCAGGTCGCAGCGCCGGTCGAGCGCGTCGACGCCGAGGTGCGCCGTCTTGCCGACGACATGCTGGCGACGATGTACGACGCGCCGGGCATCGGCCTCGC
>JBGSJD010000237.1:0-1925 GCA_041742195.1 Hyphomicrobiaceae bacterium | reverse complement strand
GTGCGGACCGGCAGGCTTTCGAGGCCCCGCGCGATGAGCGAGTCGTGCCACACCGGGGGCGTTAATCCGACCGCGAGATCGGGAAATCGCTGGAAGAGCCGCGGCAGCGCGATCCGGGCTTCGAGGCGGGCAAGCTGCGCGCCGACGCAGAAATGCGCGCCTTGCCCGAACGTCAGATGCCGGTTCGGCTGGCGGCCGAGATCGAGGCGATCCGGCCTGTCGAACTGGCGCGGATCGCGATTGGCCGCGTTGATCATCGCGAATACGCGATCGCCCTGTTTCAGGCGCTTGCCGTCGACCTCGTGATCGGCCCTGACGACGCGGCTCATCGAGTTCGACGGCCCGTCGAACCGGAGAAATTCCTCGATCGCCGTCCCCGCGCTGTCGGGCTCCGCGACGAACCGGTCCCGGGCCGCGGGGTCGCGGAGCAGCATCAGTGCCGAGTTGGACAGGAGGTTGGTCGTCGTCTCGTGCCCGGCGAACAGAAGCAGCATGGCCGTGGCGACGAGTTCGTCCTCGCTGAGCTTGTCGTCCTGATCCCGCGCCGTGATGAGCAGACTGAGGAGATCGCTGCCGGGCGCGGCCCGCCGTTCCTCGATGAGCTGGCGGAACAGCGCCGCCATCGCTCCTGCCCCGCGCCGTGCCCGCTCGTACTTGTCGGTGATGTCCCGGGCCGAGAACAGGAACGTCATGATGTCGTCGGACCAGTGCTTGATGTCGGCGAGGTGCTGCTCCGGCACGTCCATGATCCGCATGATGACGCGCGCCGGCAGCTGCATGGTGAGATCGGCGACGAGATCGGTCTCGCATGGCCCCTTTTTGGCAAGGTCGTCGATCAGCCGCTCGCTGATCTCGTCGATGACGGGGCGCCAGCCTGTGATCGTTCCCGGCAGGAACGCCTTGGACACCAGCGCCCGGACGCGCGTATGCCCCGGCGGATCGCGGAACACGATCCACAGCGACAGATAGCGCATCACCTCGGCGAGGATCGAGCGGCCGGGTTCGGCGAGCGTCGCATAGAACGGCGTGAGCCGGTCGGGCGACATCTCGTCGGCGGTGGCGAGCGCCCTTGCCACGTCGTCGTAGCGGGTCAGCACCCACGACTTGAGCGCCGGGCTCCAGTGCACCGGATCGCGCTCGCGCAACTCCGAGAACTGAGGATAGGGGTTGGCGCGGACATCCGGAGCGCTCGGCGTGTAGGTCAGGGTCACGGTCGGGTGCACTCCTCAGTTGAGGCAAATCGCTGCCGGGCACCGATTCCATGCCGGAGGCTAGGCTGGCGGCGGCGCTTGCTCAAGATCAACGCGTCGCATGGGACTAGCCGTAGGGTGCACGACTATGAGCCATGGATGGTGCCGATGCTTCGCAATGACTTCAAGACCGCCATCGCGGATGTTCTCGGCCCGCGACTGGCTTCGCTCGCGCTCGTCATGGCGGTCGCGGTCGCAGCCTCGGCTGGGAAGGTCCGCGCCGACGACCTGTGGGAAAGCACTCTGCGCCTGCAACTCATGGACGAGAGGAAATGCCAGCTCGAGCGGCTGGTCTTCGTCCGTGAGCTGCCGGGGCCTCAGCTCGGCGCCCTGGAGGGCCGCGCCCGTTGCACCGACGGCCGCGAGTTCGATTTCTCCCGCGCCAAGGCGCACCAGAAATTCGACGTGCGCCTCTGCATGCCGACGGTCTGCTGAGGCGGCCCCCTCGTTCATTGCGCTTGCGGCCTGAACCGATCAATATGCGCCCGCTCCGCAACGGGGGTGGCGCCGTGCGCGACGTGCCGCCCTTTCGTGGCGCATCGACACGTGGATCGGGATTGGGACGTCATGGCTGGCAGCGACGCAGGCAACGGCAAATTCGGGCTCGACGGTGAGGTGGCGTTCGTCACGGGGGCGTCGTCCGGCCTCGGCCGTCACTTCGCCAAGGTGCTCGCG
>JBGSJD010000236.1:0-4263 GCA_041742195.1 Hyphomicrobiaceae bacterium | reverse complement strand
CTGGGGCGTCGCTGCCGGCGCGGTGCCGCCGTTGGCCTTGGCGGCAGGTGCCGGTGTGCCAGCCGCTTCGCCGTCCTGGCGGACGATGGCGATCGGGGTGTTCACGGCCACCTTCTCGGTGCCGGCCTCGACGAGCAACTGCTCGACCACGCCTTCATCGACCGACTCGACCTCCATGGTCGCCTTGTCGGTCTCGATCTCGGCGATGATGTCGCCGGGCTTGATGCGGCTTCCCGGCGTGATCAGCCACTTGGCGAGCTTGCCTTCCTCCATGGTGGGCGAGAGGGCGGGCATCAGGATCTGGATGGGCATCTATCGTTGCTCGTCAGATGGCGTTTCGGATGATGGCGGATCGAACGGCCACAGGAGGCCGAGCGAGAAGGTGATGGCATCGAACGGGGGCGCGCAGACGTCCTCGGTATCGACGAACGTGTGCGTCAGCAGCCAGTTCTGCTCCTGCAGGCGAAACACCTCGAGCATGCGGGCGCGTGGGTCGAGATGCCAGAGGTTCGGCACGCCGTACGTGGCGTAGATGCGGCGCTTGTCGCCCTTGTCGTATTTTTCGGTGCGATCGGAGAGGACCTCGCAAATCCAGTCCGGGGCAATTTCGAAGAACGCCTTGTCCGATGGCTCCGTCATTCGTTCGCGGCGCCAGCCCGCGATGTCGGGTACCGTCACATGGGGGCCGAGGTGCAGTTCGGGTTCATCCACGAAAACCCATCCGCCTGGACCGCCGACGCCGAACTGGAATGCGTTCGTCGATATCGCCCCCAAGGCGCTCGCGGCTAACCCATGCCTGCGGTGCGGGCGCGGGTGCGTGACGAGACTGCCAAAGAGGATCTCTCCCACGAGGTGCGGTGGCAGCGCCTCGATGTCGGCGTAGGTGGCGCGTTTTTTCTCTGCTACCGCCATACGAATTGCTCCACGGCACAAGCCGCCAGAACGAGAATGGCAGCATATCCGACCCACATCGCATAGCGGCGAGCAGCAAGTGCGGCCGGATCGCCGCTCCGAAGTCGATGCTTATAGGCGCTTAGGCAAGAGTGCTGATCAGGAAACCCGAACATCTTATGATAGCCGTAGGGATCTGGTATTTCCCCTTTCCTTATTGCGTCCGCGCCGATCGAAATCTTGACGTATTGAACCACGGCGCAGCCGATCACGACCATTAGGATAGCTGGTCGAAATACAGACTTGAGTACCATCTCCAACACATTCGGCACGTCGCCCCTCACGCCTCCAGCAGCACGTCCGTGTAGAGCTCGCTCGGATCGGGCTCGGGGTCGGTCTGGGCGAACTCGGCGGCGGCGACGACGACGGCGCGGATCTCGGCGTCGATGGCCTTCAGGTCCTCCTCGCTCGCGAGGCCGCCGTCGATCAGCCGCTTCCGGACGCGCTCGATCGGGTCCTGCTGCTCGCGCACCTTGTCGACTTCCTCACGCGTCCGGTACTTGGCCGGGTCGGACATGGAATGGCCGCGATAGCGGTAGGTCAGCATCTCGAGGATGTAGGGCCCCTGCCCCGACCGCGCGTGGGCGGCGACTTTCTCGCCCGCTGCCCGGCAGGCGCGGACGTCCATGCCGTCGACCTGCTCGCCCGGGATGTCGAACGACGATCCGCGGAGCGCAAAGTTGGTGGTCGCGGACGAACGCTCGATGGCCGTCCCCATGGCGTAGCGGTTGTTCTCGATGACGAAGATCACCGGCAGGTGCCAGAGCTTGGCCATGTTGAAGGTCTCGTAGACCTGGCCCTGGTTGGCCGCGCCGTCGCCGAAATAGCACCAGCAGACGTTGTCGTTGCCGCGGTACTGGTTGGCGAAGGCGAGCCCGGCGCCAAGCGGCACCGAGGCGCCCACGATGCCGTGGCCGCCGTAGAAATGGCGCTCCTTCGAAAACATGTGCATGGAGCCCCCCTTGCCCTTGGAGTAGCCCCCGCGTCGGCCGGTCAGCTCGGCCATGACGCCCTTCGGGTCCATGCCGGTCGCCAGCATGTGGCCATGGTCGCGATAGGTTGTAATGACTTGATCGCCGGCCTTCGACGCCATCTGCAGGCCGACGACGACCGCTTCCTGGCCGATGTAGAGGTGGCAGAAGCCGCCGATGAAGCCCATGCCGTAGAGCTGGCCGGCGCGCTCCTCGAAGCGGCGGATCAGCAGCATCTCGCGATAGGCCTTCATCTCCTCGTCGCGGGTGAACACCGGCGGCGCGGGAAAGGGCGCACCCGTGGCCAATGTCGAAATGCCCTGAGAGCCGAATGCCGCCATGGAGCCTCCTGGAGCGCGTGTCTAGCGTTTGCCGGGAGCCTACACGACGGTCCCGACAGGTGCTAGTGCAGACGTTCCCCGGAGCGATGGATCGCGGGCAAAGGCTTGACGGCAGCTCGCGTCAGCGCAAAAGGTCGTCCAGGATGAACCCCTTGTGGGGCTTGGGCGCGTCGCCTTCCTTCTTGCCCTGGCCGGAGTCGGCTGTCGCCGTCGTCTGGCTGTCGGCGACGGGCTTTTCGAGCGAGCCGCGCACGCCGCAGCCAGCCAGCCCGGCCGCGACGATGGCGGCGAGGACGGTGGCGCGTGCGATGATGCCCAGAGCGGCCGTCGTCATTGCAAGTCTGCCTTCGCTGGCCCATCGGCCGCTGCCGTTCGCGGACCCGGACGGGACTGCCCAATCGCGGGCCGCCATCCGGACTCGCTGCACGCTAGACCTTGGTTGCGGCCTTTTCCAGACGCTTGAGCCAGGCGCGGGCCATTTTCCGAACGTTCTGTGGCGCAGTTCCCCCATAGCTGGTCCGGCTGCGCACCGAGGCATCGACCGAGAGCACGTCAAAGACCGCCTTCGTGATGCGGGGCTCGATGGCCTGCATGGTCTCGAGCGGCAGGGCTTCGAGGGGCTCGCCTCGCGTTTCCGCGAGCCGCACGATGGACCCCGTCACGTGGTGGGCCTCGCGAAACGGCAACTTGAGCGTGCGGACCAGCCAGTCGGCGAGGTCGGTCGCGGTCGAGTAACCGGCGCCGGCTGCTGCCTTCATGATGTCGGCCTCGGGCTCGATGTCCTCGATCATGCCGGTCATGGCGGCGACGGCGACCTGGAAATTGCGGAGCGCGTCGAAGGTCTGCTCCTTGTCTTCCTGCATGTCCTTCGCGTAGGTCAGCGGCAGGCCCTTCATCACCATGAGGAGGCCCTGGAACGCCCCCGCGATGCGGCCGACCTTGGCGCGGCAGAGTTCGGCGGCGTCCGGGTTCCGCTTCTGCGGCATGATCGACGAGCCGGTCGTCCAGCGGTCCGTCAGGCGGACGAAGCCGAACTGCGGCGTCATCCAGATCACGATCTCCTCGGAGAGGCGCGACAGGTGCATGGCGGCGATCGCGCACGCCGCCAGCGTCTCGAGCGCGAAGTCGCGATCGGCGACGCCATCCAGCGAGTTGGCGGTGGGACGGTCGAAGCCCAGAGCCTCGGCGGTCATGTGGCGGTCGATGGGGAACGAGGTGCCAGCAAGCGCGGCCGAGCCGAGGGGGCACTCGTTGAGCCGGCGGCGGGCGTCTACGAACCGGCCCCGGTCGCGGGCCAGCATCTCGACATAGGCCAACAGGTGGTGGCCGAAGGTGACGGGCTGGGCGGGCTGGAGATGCGTGAAGCCCGGCATGATGACGTCGAAGTGCGTCTCGGCCTTGCGGGCCAGCGCCGTCTGGAGGCGCATCAGGGCGTGATCGATGGCGTCGATGGCGTCACGCACGTACATGCGGAAGTCGAGGGCGACCTGATCGTTCCGGGAGCGCGCCGTGTGGAGCCGCCCGCCAGCCGGGCCAATGAGATCCGTCAGGCGGCTCTCGACGTTGAGATGGATGTCCTCGAGCCTGGTCGAGAACGTGAATGTGCCGGCTTCGATGTCGGCCTTGATCTGGTCGAGGCCGCGCACGATGTCGCGGGCGTCCGTCTTGGTGATGATGCCTTGCGCCGCCAGCATCTCGGCGTGCGCCTTGGAGCCGCGGATGTCCTGTGGCGCCATGGCCTTGTCGAAGCCGATCGAGGCATTTATCTCGACCATCAGCTCGGACGGTGACAATTCGAAACGGCCGCCCCACATCTTGTTTGATCGCTTGTCGGTCACGGAGTGGCCTCTTGGCTCAGGTGAAGGACGAGGAACATCATGCCGGACCGCACACGCAGCCCCTTGAACGCCGCACGCAGCCTCTATGTCGCGACGGCGCTCGGTGCCGGGCTTGCCGGGTTCGGGGCGGTATACGTCATGGCTGGCGGGCCTGACAACGGC
>JBGSJD010000235.1:0-1772 GCA_041742195.1 Hyphomicrobiaceae bacterium | reverse complement strand
CGCAACGCCCTTTGCCCCCATAGCGCGCCGTCCGTCGCGTGATAGACGGCGTAGCTCGCCCACGCGAACGGGGCGTTGTTGACCCACCAGTGCTGCGCGTAGGCGCTGAGCCCGGCGTGGGTGTTGCGGGCGGCCGCGAACGCCAGCGGAGCGACGAGTATCGCCACGACGACGGCGCCGACAATGGTCGGCCCGACGAGGCTTCGGTCTTGCCGCCAGACATGGAGTGCGAACAGCGGCACCAGAAGCACGGGCCAGAGCTTCACGCCAACCGCCAGTGCGAGGAGCACCGCCGCCCAGACGTCGCGGCCGCGCCAGAGCAGCAGGACCGAGCCGAGCAGTAGCGGCGGCATCAGCGCCTCGCTGTGGATCGTACCGTGGCTCGACCAGACCACGAGCGGATTGAGCCAGAAGAGTGCGGCCAGCGCCGGGGCGTGACCGGTTTCGCGGAAGACGACGGCGAGGATTGCGAGGGCTGCCAGTTCGGCCAGGAGGAAGACGGCTCTGAGGCCGTCCGGATCGAACGGCGCGATCCAGGCCGAAACGGCGAAGGTCAGTTGCGACGTGCCGGGGTAGATGGTGCTCAGCTCCGGGAAATTGATGCGCGGGAGGATCGCTGCCCCTCGCTCGGCGAGGGACGCGAGATGGGCTGCGGCCGACGTGCCTTGCATCGCCGCCAGAGGCGGGAGCGCATAGGGGTCGTGGCCGGCCGCAAGCACGGCGCCGTCCCACAGATAGCGAAAGTAATCGTCGTCGATCTCGATGGGCACGCCGTACCAGACGGCGCGCATGGCGAGGCCTGTCAGAAGGACGGCTCCCATCAGGACAAGACTGGATCGGGTCGTCCGCGTCAGCGCCGGGATGGCCAGCAGGCCGGCGAGGGCCGGGACGGCGAGCAAAAGTACGACCGGTGCGGCGCTTACCAGCGTCGTGAAACTGGCCTGGGTCCATCCCGGCGAGAGCCGGGCCATGGCGAACTGGCAGGCGACCAGAAGGATCGCGACCGCGCCGAGCAGCACCCGATCCCGATCCCGGGTGTCTCGTCCCGCTTCCTGCCGCACACGCATTCCCCGAGCGCTGTTCGCCAACCGTACACCCGCCATAGGCGGGCTGCGGCGCGCACTCAAGCGGCAAGGGGCCAAATCACCAAACTGTCAGCGCATGTGACCGCAGCCGGGCTATTCGGCGGCGTCGGCCTTGCGTCGCGTCGCGTTATCGACGATCACCGGGCTCTCGTAATAGGTGAGTTCCGGCGGGGCGCCGTAGCGCTCGGCGATGTAGCGCTTCCATTCGTCGGTGTAGACGTTGTCGGCTGCGGCCCGGCTCTCCCACAGGTAGACGCCGCCGCCGGTGTGGGTCGCCTCGTCGAAGATGTAGTATTTGCGCACAAGGCCCGAGAGGCCCTCGTATTTCGGTGCCGAGCCTCGGAACAGGGTCTCGGCGTCGGCGAGCGTCACCGTGGCGGGCAGCTTGAATCGGACGATGGCCGTGATCATGGCGTTGGCTCCCGTGTGGGCGTTTCGGTTGCGCACCGATCCTACGCCGCTCATGCCCGGCGTCCACTTTTCTTGAGCGCGCCAGGGACCTGATGACCTTCGGCCCCTGCCCGTGCAGGTTCGGGAGCCTTTCGATCACTCGGACGGAAAGAGTTCGGTCGAGAGATAGCGCTCGGCGGCGGAGGGCGCGAACGTGACGATCGACTTGCCGGCGAACTCGTCGCGGCCCGCCACGGTGAGGGCCGCGGCCACGTTGGCGCCGGTCGAGATGCCGCC
>JBGSJD010000234.1:0-1774 GCA_041742195.1 Hyphomicrobiaceae bacterium | reverse complement strand
CGGCGACTTCGCCGATATCGCGCCGGACGCCCTCGCCAGACTGCTCGAGCTGAATGTCGAGGCACCGGCCCGCCTGATGCGCCATGTCTTGCCGGCGATGCGGGCCCGGGGCTCGGGCGGCATCCTGAACATCGCGTCGCTCGGCGGTTACGTGCCCGGCCCATATCAGGCCGCCTATTATGCGTCGAAGGCCTTCCTGATCTCGCTGAGCGAGGCGGTCGCTGCCGAAGAGCGCTGCCATGGCATCCGCGTCACCGTTGTGGCCCCGGGGCCGGTCGAGACGGCCTTCCACGACCGCATGGGCGCTGGATCGGCCGTTTACCGTCGCATTTTCCCGGCCATGACGCCGGAACGTGTGGCCCGCTGGGCGGTGCGCGGCCATGAACTGGGATTGACGGTCGTCGTCCCCGGTATCCTCAACGTTTTCGCCGCCGCCGCTTTGCGGATTGTTCCGAATGCCCTACTTGTGCCGTTGATGGCACTACTGTTGCACCCTGGGCAGTCGGCTGGCCGCCGCCGATAACCATCTGGAGTTGAACGGGATGCTCGACGGGCGTCTTTTGGAACGTGAGGGCGATGCACCGCCGGTGGTGGCGAAGTCCCCCGATTCGCCGAAGCAGCCGGTGCTGATCGTTCTGCATCAGGCCCATTCCAATCCGGGCCATGTCGGCCGCTGGTTCCGCGAGAACGGCTATCCGCTCGATATCCGACGCCATTTTGCGGGCGAACCGCTCCCGGAAACGCTGGCCGGTCACACCGGCGCCGTGATCTTCGGTGGCCCCCAGAGCGCCAACGACAAACTGGATTTCGTCCGCCGCGAAGTGGCCTGGATCGGCGTCGCGCTGAAGGAGGCAAAGCCGTTTCTCGGCATCTGCCTCGGCGCCCAGATGTTGGCCCATCATCTGGGCGCGCGCGTCGACCACTGCTGCCATGGATCGGTCGAGATCGGCTACCACCCGATCCGCGAGACGGAAGCCGGCGCCCGGTTTCGGATGCCGGAGCGCGTCTTTCAGTGGCACCGCGAGGGCTTCGACCTCCCGGCAGGCGGCGAACTGCTGGCCCGCTCCGACGGCGCCTACCCCAATCAGGCGTTCCGCTACGGCGCGGCGGTGGGCGTGCAGTTTCACCCCGAGATCACTTACACCCAGGTCAATCGCTGGAGCGGCGCCAATCCTGTGCGCCTGCTCATGCGGGGCGCGCGGCCCCGCCAGGAACAACTCGCCACACACCTCGTCGAGGCTCCGAAGGTTCACGGCTGGCTCGACCGCTTTCTCGGCGCGTGGGTCGCGGGCACGCATGTCCGGTGAGGCGCTCGTGAGGGAGCGGCGCGAGCGAATCATTTTTGGCATTCGCAATTCGGCAATATCTTTGTGGTCAAGTCCGAACTCGCGCCGTGACCTCCGGTGTCGCGTATCCCGGCGCCCGTGTCACGGCGGACTGCGCTCCCTGCCTTCGGGTGGAAAGCGCCGTCCGCCGTTCGCATTTGGGCCCCCTGCAGTGCCCCGCCGATGAGCAATCTCTCGCATCGGTCACCAGGCGCGGCCATGGCCCCCGGAGCGGCCGCCCTCCCGAGGCTCCTCTTCGTGTCGCTGAGCCTCGACGTGGGCGGCGCCGAACGCCACCTGTCGTCGGTATTGCCGGGCTTGGTCGCGCGCGGCTGGCCGGTCTCGCTCTTCTGCATGAACCGGCTCGGCGCCTATGCTCCCTCCGTGCGCGAGCAGGGCGTCGACGTCATTGGCCCACCGATCGAGCGCCAGCCCGGCCAGCAGGGCCT
>JBGSJD010000233.1:0-6385 GCA_041742195.1 Hyphomicrobiaceae bacterium | reverse complement strand
GCTCGTTTGCGACGGGGCGCGCATCGGTCGTGCGAACCTCGGCCGGCTGCTCCTTCGATCCGCCGGTCGCGGTCATTTGCAGAGCCTGGGCCGACGAACGCTCGACGGCCATCCAGCCCGAGCTTGCAAGGATCTGGCGTGAGCGCTGCTCGCGCACCGCCACCGGCATCGACGGCTGCTCGATGCTCGGAACGGCCGGCAGATCGACACTTCTGGCCACGTCGGCCAGCAGGTGCCGCAGGCAGTTGGCGTTGGAATGCTCGGCGTCGATGAAGTGCGTCTCATGACAGCCGAGAACATTGGGATCGAAACTGCCAACGAGGCCGAGCTTGTGGCGGGCGGCCAGCTCGCGCGTCACCGCCTCCACCTCCTCGAGCCCCTTCATGTAAGGCGTGCCCTTCACGCGTTCCCAGTAGATCGGGTTAAACGGCGGATGGGCGAGATGCACGCGGACGCCACGCAGCGCAAGATAGGCGAGGACGCGGTCCATCGCCTCGACGCCTTTCGGATCGATGAGCGGCGGGTTGTTGCGGTTGCTGTCGGCATGGGCCAGGGCGACCTTCCGGGACCGGGCCTGCGTGAACATCGCCATGTGCTCGTCGGACCAGGTGATCGATCCGTCCGGATGCAGGAGGTCGAGTGACGGGTGGTGAGCGCTGGTGGTCGGATAGGGCCAGTCCTTGGCGTAGTGCCAGCGCGTCGTGTTGTTGAACAGCATCGCCAGGGAGATCAGCTCGCGCGGCCGTTGCAGGGGCTGTGTCTCGGCGAACGTCAGCTGCGGCAACGACAGCCGCTTCGCCATCGCCTGAGAATAGGGAATGCCCGGCAGCCAGAGATAATCGGTCCGCTTGGCGACCGGCGTGAACATGCGATCGCGGATGGTGATCACGAGGTCCCGCGGCAGCCTGTCGTGGCGGACGAGCAGCTCGACCATGCCGAGCACGTCCTCGTAGTAGTCCCGATGAATGTGGCCGTTCAGATAGCCGCGGTTCGGCAGCAGATCGGCGCTCGCCTCCTGCCACTGGCTGGCGCCGAGAACGAGGAGCGCGGGTGCGGCCGGCAAGCGCTTCCACTGTTCGTCGCGCAGCTTGCGGATGTTGATGTTGAGATCGAAGACGGCGTAGTTGTCGCCGCCAGCCAGCGTATCGGCGACCAGTTCCATGTAGGATGGACGATACATCTCCGGCGCGTATTCGCGGTTCGCCGTTGCGATCAACGACAATCCCGTCACGGTCAGGGCGAGTGCCGAGATCATGTAGCGCGCGGACCGACCGGTCGCGCTGCGCGCCGACGACGAGCGCTGCTCCTTGCCTGTACCGTCCGCCTCCGACGGCTGCCTTGACTGATTACTCACGTCACCCGCCTCACACGCTTTTCGCACCGCACGCGACCTCGTCGTTGATAGCCGCGGCAGATATCGCTCTGGTTAATCACCGCTCGCGCCTCGACGAAACTCAACCGCTGCGGCGCAAGCCTCGTTTCATGGTTAGAAATTCGTTGACCGATCAGAACGGACTCTGTGCATCGGCCAGCGCGCCCTCCTCGGCCGCGCCGTGCCGTGCGTTGTGGCTGGCGATGGCGATGCGCAGGACGAGCGGCGCAATGAAGACCGGCACCAGCGAGATGCCGGCGTAGACGGCAAGGTCGGGCCCGACCATTTCGCCGACAAGGGCGAAGCCGAGGCCGATGTTGCGGAAGGCCGCAACGATCGACGCCGTCAAGGCCTCGCGATGGCCGAATCGATACATGACGATAGTCGTCATGATCATCATGAAGACGCACAGGATCGTCGCCAGGAATAGCAGGAACAGGACCTTTCCCGGATCGCTCGCCCACTTGTCGGAGACGGCGCTCATCAGGCCAGTGCCGAACACCAGGAGAGCAACGATCGTCGCCCAGCGGGCCGCGAAGCCCACGCGGACCGTGGTTCTCTCGTCGAGGCGTCGGGCCAGCGGGCGGTAGGCCGCCAGCAAGGCAAACGGGATGACGAGGAAAATGACGGTCCGCTTGGCGTAGGTCAGCAGATCGAGCTGCGCCTGCTCGCCGATGAAGGCGGAGATGAAGAAGAACAGCGAAACCGGCATGAACAGCGTCGACAGCACCATCGCCTGCAAGGCGCGCTGGCGGTCGAGGCCGAGGATCTCGGCGAGGGCCGGCGAGGAGAAGAGCGAGCCCGAACACACCGTCACGATCATCATCAGGATGACAGAGTCGGGAAACCTCGCGGCGACGCCTGCCGCCGCGACGATGCACGGAAGCACGACCTGCTGCCAGAGAACGATACGGATCATGTCGCGGTCGACCGCGACGAGCTGGTCGAACGGCAACCGGGCGAACGGCACCAGCGAAAAGATCATGACGAGGAACAACGCCGACAGCGCCATCGGGCGCAGCGCGTCCGCCACCGACGGGAACACGAGTCCCGAGAAAATGCCTGCCGCCAGAACAAGAACGGCAATCGTCCGCTCTTCGCGGATCTCTTTCCAGAACGCCACTTACGCCCCCACTACTCGACCCAGGCCGTGACGACGCACAACCCTGCTCGAAATGGAGCATCACAGAATATTCCTAAACTCGAATGAACTCTGGATTCGGGCATTCCTTATTCATTTGTAAACCTTGGGTGCGTGCTTCATGTAATATTAGAAAACATGTCGCATGCTCGTACGTGTTTCGATCGGGGAAGGTTTCACGCATGGACAACGGCGCCTACAACATCGTGTCGCTCAGGGATGGCGCCGCCACTGCAGGGCTCGGCGATCTCGGAGCCCGGATCGGCAGCCCGGATCTTGCCGCGCTTTTCGCCGGCGCCGATGTGGGTCTCGCCCTGTTCAGCGCCGACCTCGAGCTTCTGGCCTGCAATCAGCTCTATCAGACGTTCTGCGGCTATCGTCCCGGAGAGGCGACGTCCGGCGCCAATCTCAAGGATCTGATGCGGCTCTCCCTCGAGCGGCAGGGCGTGGCGTCGTGCGTCATCGATCGCACCATCGAAACCGCGATCCAGCGGCTGGCGCCGGGAACCGGCGTGACGTTCCGCTATGCGGCACCGTCTGGCTCGACGGTCGAGATCCGGCGGCAGAGGCTGGAAAGCGGTACCGTGGTCGAGACCGCGCGCCAGGTCGAGGGCGCCGCCAGCGCCGATCTCAACACGCAGTTCGCGCAGATCGCGGAGGCCGCACGCACGCGCATGATGCATGCGCTCGACGTCATGGCCGACGGCTTTGCGCTCTACGACGCGCAGGATCGCCTGCTGCTCTACAATCGAAAATACGTCGACATGAAGTCGATGATCGCCGACATGATCATACCCGGCGCCGCGTTCCAGGACATGATGCGCGAGGGCGTCAGGCGCGGCATGTACGTGCTGAACGGCATGGATCCGGAAGCCTACGTGCAGCTTCGTTTCCGCCAGCGCCGCAATCCGACCGGGCCCTACGAGACGCAGCTTTCGGATGGGCGCTGGATTCTCGTCAACGAGAAGCGCACCGAGGACGGCGGCACGGTCGGCATCCGCTCCGACATCACGGAGATGAAGCACCGGGAATTCGATCTCCTGCGCATCTCGCAACAGTTGCACGCGAAGAACCGGCATTTCGACGCCGCCCTGAACAACATGATCCAGGGCCTGTGCATGTTCGACAAGGAACAGCGGCTGATCGTGGCCAATCGCCGGTATCTCGACATGTACGGGTTCTCGCCGGACGTCGTGAAGCCGGGCATTCTGCTCACCGACATCATGAAATACAGCGTCAGCCTCGGAAACTATACCGAGGAGGAGGGCCAGCGCGCGCTCGCCGAGCGGCCCGATCCCGAGCGCCTCAACAAGCGCACGACGATCAAGCAGCACCTTCGCGACGGCCGCGTCATCGCCGTCATGAACGAGCCGCTTCCCGAGGGTGGCTCGATCGCGACCTACCAGGACATCACGGAGCTCGAGACCAGCCAGCGCCGGATGCAGGAATACACGACCAAGCTCGAGCGCTCGAACGCGGAGCTGCAGGAGTTCGCCTACGTGGCGAGCCACGACCTGCAGGAGCCGTTGCGCAAGATCGAAGCGTTCGGCGACCGACTGCAGCGCCGCTATGCGGAGCTGTTGCCCGACGAAGGCCGCATGTTCATCGACCGCATGCAAGACGCCGCGGGGCGCATGCGCCGGCTGATCAACGATCTGCTCAGCTATTCACGCGTGTCGTCGAAGAACCGGCCGTTCGTGCCGGTCGACCTCGACAAGGTGCTCGGCGAAGTGCTTTCGGATCTGCAGGTGCGGCTCGACGAGACGGGCGCGGAGATCGTCGCCGAGACACTCGGCAGCATCGATGCCGACCCGACCCTGATGCGCCAGTTGATCCAGAACCTGCTGTCGAATGCGCTCAAATTCCGCAAGGCCGACGTGAAGCCCGTCATCCGCATCGCGACGAAACCGGGCGAGGCGATCTTCATCGACGGGCGTCTCGAGCCGACCGTGGTGCTCACCGTCGCGGACAACGGCATCGGCTTCGACAACCAGTACAAGGAGCAGATCTTCAAGATCTTCCAGCGGCTGCATGGCCGGCTCGAGTACGAAGGTACGGGTGTCGGGCTTGCCACCTGCCGCAAGATCGCCGAGCGGCATCTCGGCACGATCGACGCCGACGGCCGTCCCGGCGAGGGCGCGACGTTCATCGTGACGGTGCCGGCAAAATACGATGCCTCGAACGTGACGGCCCAGCCGCGCCGCGGCTGAGCCCTTCGGCGTGCCTCAGTCGGCGAACGGGTCCTTGACCAGGATCGTGTCGTCGCGCTCGGGGCTCGTCGAGAGGAGCGTCACCAGGCACTCGATCAGCTCCTCGATGCGCTTCACGTACTTGATGGCCTGTGCCGGCAGGCCGGCCCAGCTGCGCTTGCCGGCCGTCGAGGCGTTCCAGCCTTCGAGCGTCTCGTAGATCGGCTTGACGCGGGCCTGCTGGTTCATGCCCGCCGGCAGCCGATCGATGCGTTCGCCGTCGAGTTCATAGGCCACACAGATCTTGATCTCGGGCAGCGGGTCGAGGATGTCCAGCTTGGTGAGCGCGATGCCGTCGATGCCGGAGACCTTGACGACCTGCCGGACGAGCACGGCGTCGAACCAGCCGCAGCGCCGGCGCCGCCCGGTGTTCACGCCGAACTCCTTGCCACGTTCGCCGAGCAGGCGGCCGATGGCATCCGGCTCGCCCGTCTCGTCGAGCAGTTCAGTCGGGAACGGGCCCGAGCCGACGCGGGTCGTGTAGGCCTTGGCAAGCCCGAGGATGGTTCCGATGGCGCGCGGGCCGACGCCCGAACCGGCGGCGGCCTGTGCCGCGACGGTATTCGACGAGGTGACGAACGGATACGTGCCGTGATCGACGTCGAGCAGCGCGCCCTGCGCGCCCTCGAACAGGATGCGCTTGCCGGCCTTGCGCGCCTTGTCGAGCAAGTCCCATGTGCAGTCGATGTAAGGCGTGATCTTCGCGCCGATCTCGGTCAGCTCGGCGATCAGCGCGTCCTTGGAGATGAGCGGCTGGCCGAGGCCACCGCGGAGCGCGTTGTGGTGGACGAGGAGGCGATCGACCTTCGGTCCGAGATTTTTCGGATTTCTCAGATCCTGCGCCCGGATGGCGCGGCGGCCCACCTTGTCCTCGTAGGCGGGCCCGATGCCACGGCCGGTCGTACCGATCTTCTGGCCGCCAGCCGCGGCCTCGCGGAGCTGATCGAGTTCGCGATGAAGCGGCAGGATCAGGGTCGCGTTCTCGGCCAGCTTCAGGTTCTCGGGCGTGACGTCGACGCCCTGCTTGCGGATGCCTTCGATCTCGGCCGCCAGATGCCACGGGTCGACGACGACGCCGTTGCCGATGATGGAGAGCTTGCCGCCGCGCACGATCCCCGAGGGGAGTAGCGCCAGCTTGTAGGTGACGCCATTGATGACCAGCGTGTGGCCGGCATTGTGGCCGCCCTGGAAGCGGACGACGATGTCGGCCCGCTCGGACAGCCAGTCGACGATCTTGCCTTTTCCTTCGTCGCCCCATTGGGCGCCGACGACCACCACGTTTGCCATGACGAGCCTCTTTCAGCCGGCTGGCGCCTCGGGCGGCGCCCGGCATCCGGCGTTGGATCCCTGGTCGGCCCATCGAACCCACGACGCGAGCCAAACGCGAAAGGGCCCCGGCGCGAGGCCAGAGCCCTTTGACATTCTTTACCGCGTCTCGGTGGCGGCGGGCAAGCGGCAGCCGGAACGAGGCTAACGGGCCACGTAGCCCGTATGGACCTCGCCACCCCGGGCGGCCGTGCTGACCACCCGCAGTCCGCCCTCGGATTCGCGGGTTTCGATGCGCACCAGGCCGCCGAGGACGCGCTCGCTCGCCTTGCCCTCGGCCGTTGCCGCGAGGAACGC
>JBGSJD010000232.1:0-4927 GCA_041742195.1 Hyphomicrobiaceae bacterium | reverse complement strand
CCGCCTCGGCCGTGGTCAGCACGCCCTGCACCAGCCACGGCTGACGGCCGATCTCGGTCGTGTACCACCCGGCGAGCGTCGCGACCCAGCCCGAGAACGTCATGACGACGAGCAGCCGGAGCGGCCAGACCCCGAGCTTGTCGACCCCGCGGCGCGCGATGAGATACCCGATCCCCCACGACACGAGGAGCATCGCAAGCCCCACGCCGACCATGATGCGGAACGACCAGAACACCGCCGCGACCGGCGGATGCTTCACCGTGCCGTCGGCGGCGACGAAGTCGTCGAGCCCTGGCACCACGCCGTCCGTGCTGTGCTTCAGGATCAGGCTCGCGCCGCCGGGAATGCCGATCTCGTAGTGGTTCTTGCGCTGTTCCTGGTCCGGAATGGCGAACAGCAGGAGCGGCACGTTCGCGCGCGTCTCCCAGTTCCCTTCCATCGCCGCGACCTTCTGCGGTTGATGCTCGAGCGTATTCAGCCCGTGCATGTCGCCGGCGAAGATCTGGATCGGGATCAGCACAGCGCCCATGATGACGCCAGTCTTGAGCGTCAGCCGCGCGCTACCGCCACGATCGCCAGCGAGGATGCGGAACGCCGAAATGCCGGCCACGAGGAACGCCACCGTCAGCCCGCTGGCGAGCAGCATGTGCGCGAGCCGGTACGGCATCGACGGGTTGAAGATGATCGCCCACCAGTTGGTCGCGTGGACGACGCCGTCGCGAAGTTCGTAGCCGACGGGCGTGTGCATCCACGAATTGAGGACGAGGATCCAGAAGGCGCTCATCGTCGTGCCGAACGCGACGAGGAACGTCGCCGCCGTGTGCGCCCAGTTCGGAACGCGCGAGGCCCCGAACAGCATGATGCCGATGAACACGGCCTCGAGGAAGAAGGCGGTGAGCACCTCGTAGGCGAGCAGCGGACCGGCCACGTTGCCGACGCGCTCCATGAAGCCCGGCCAGTTGGTGCCGAACTGGAAGCTCATCGTGATGCCGGAGACGACGCCGAGCGCGAACGACAGTGCGAACACCTTGACCCAGAACCGGTAGGCCGCGATCCAGCGGTCGTCGCCCGTGGTGGTGTGCCTGATCTTGAAGAAGAGGAGCAGCCACGCCAGCGCGATGGTGATGGTCGGGAACAGGATGTGAAACGAGATGTTCGCGCCGAACTGGATGCGCGACAGCATAAGGGCGTCCACGGGCCACTCCTCTTTCGTGTGCTACTCGCACATAGGGACGTTACCACGCGCCGGTTAGATCTTGCGCCCAAATGTCCGAGGAGGGGCGAAAATAGACCTCATGCCGCAGTTTGATAGGACGTGCCGAACGCGATGAGGGCGGCGTTCCTCGCCGGCGCTACGGCTGCGACAATATCACAGCTCCACCAATGTCATCGCGACGACTGATCGCCAAACGCGCGGCCTGCTCCCGAAAGAACTCCACCGCGACGGGAAGTGATTGGCGCTACGGCGCCAAAATATCCAATGCGCGCTCGTAGATCTCTTGACTGACATGTCCGGCACCCGGGACGACTTCATGCTGCCAGCCGAGTGTTACTCCGAAGCGCGAGGCGAGGGCGGCGCAATGCCCAAGGTACCAGCGTCCGCGTGCCAACCGATGTGGGCCTTGCGCCTCGGCAACCTCGCCTCTCGGAAGGTCGTGGGCGTTCGGATCACGATCGTTCTCGCCGATGATGATCACAAGTCGACGAGTGAGAAATCTGAGCAGATCTTCTTCAGCCAGGCCGATGCCACCCATACCGGTCGGGTAGTCTTTATCAAGATCGGGCAGCAGATAGAGGCCACTGTTGGCCGCAACGACGCGTTCGACATGGCTCGCCGAGCAGAGTGCGAGATAGCGCAACACGAACTGGGCGCCAGCAGAGTTTCCGAACAGGTCGAACGTGTCTCGATCAGAGTGAAATACCGCCTTAGCAAAAGCGAACAAGCGGTCCAGAACCGCGAAAGTCCATTGTTCTCGAGGCAATACAGTGCGCAACGGCGCCGAAATGCGGACACCACCGAAGTTGTAGGCATCGACGCCCGGAAACTGATTCTGATCGAACTCCGGGACAAGAACGATCTGACCATTGCGCTGCGCACCCGGAATCATGACATCGCGAAAGGCTGCGGCGGCTCGGTCGACACCATGCATCGCAATGACGATTGGGGCCCGTCGAATATCATTCGAAGGTCGCACGAAGTGAACGCGAATGGCCTTCGAGACGCCGCCGACGACATCGGGAAAATCGAATGAGCCAATTGTCGCGTCAAAAGCGATGTTCTGCATGATGACCTCGGATGCTCATTCGAACGATACGCTGCGGATCGGTTGTCTCTGTATGCACGCATATGATAGTCGCCGAATACGACCTCGCGTTGCAACTTGCCCCGACCCAGGCCCACCCGCTCTTCGGCCGTGGCATCACCAAGCTTAGAAAAGGCGACCAGACCAGTGGCGGCCGGCCGTTGACAATCGCGCGCCGCGTTCGTAGGTGTCTGCCCACAGGGGTTCCGCGACGACCTCGTGAGGCGCCAGCCTGACGTTCGCGTCCATCAACCTTCACTCGAAGGGAGGACGCCCTATGCCGTCTCCGAACGAAATCTCTGTCTCCACATTTGCGCGACTTGTCGGTTTGCCCGGCAGTCCGGTTGTTGTCGATGTCCGCACCGACGAGGATTATGACGCCGACCCGCGCCTGATCCCCGGATCGATCCGCCGTGATTTCAAGCGCGTCGCGTCATGGGCGCACGAGTTCGATGGCCGCTCTGTCATCGTGGCGTGTCAAAAGGGCTTGAAGCTCAGTCAGGGCAGCGCGGCGTGGTTGCGCCATGAAGGGATCGTCGCCGAGACCCTCGAAGGCGGCTTCGAGGCGTGGCGCAGCGCGGGGCAGCCGATGGTGAAGACCGACAAGCTGCCGTCGGGCGACGACAAGGGCCGGACCGTATGGGTCACCCGATCCCGCCCGAAAGTCGATCGCATCGCCTGCCCGTGGCTCATCCGGCGTTTTGTCGACCCGGGCGCGGTCTTTCTGTTCGTGGCGCCCTCGGAAGTTCCCGCCGTCGCCGATCGGTTTGCGGCAACACCCTTCGACATCGACGACGTATTCTGGTCGCACCGCGGCGAGCAATGCACGTTCGACACGATGCTGGATGAGTTCGGCCTCGACACCAAGCCGTTGCGCCAGCTGTCGGACATCGTCCGCGGCGCGGACACCGCGCGGCTCGACCTGGCGCCGCAATCGGCTGGATTGCTGGCCGTATCACTCGGCTATTCGCGCATGTATCGTGACGATCTCGAACAACTGTCGGCCGCCATGACCGTTTATGACGGTCTCTATCGCTGGTGTCGCGACGCGACGGATGAAGCCCACAACTGGCCCTCTTCGAAGCCCGTGATCCGAGGACGCGAACATGAATGATCCAACGATCACCGACGCGCGCGATGCCACCGCGGCAGGCGCAGTGCCGTTCTCCGAGGCGTTGCGCACGTGGGCGAAGATAGGCGTGCTGAGCTTCGGTGGGCCGACAGCGCAGATCGCCCTGATGCATCGCGTCATCGTCGACGAGAAGAAATGGCTGAGCGAGCAACAGTTCCTGAATGCGCTCAGCTTCTGCATGTTGCTCCCCGGCCCGGAAGCCATGCAACTCGCGACGTATGCCGGCTGGCGGCTGCACGGCCTCAAGGGCGGCCTCGCGGCCGGGCTCCTGTTCGTGCTGCCGGGCGCCTTCGTCGTCCTCGCGCTGTCGATGATCTACGCCGCGTTCGGCAATGTGCCCGTCATCGAGGCCATCTTCTTCGGCATCAAGGCGGCCGTGCTGGTCATCGTGATCGAAGCACTCTTGAAGATCTCGAAGCGGGCCTTGAAACTCACCGAGCACTGGATCATCGCCGCGCTCTCGTTCGTTGCGATCTTCTTCCTTGGCGCATCGTTTCCGCTGATCGTGCTCGCCGCCGCGCTCTTCGGCTATGTCCGCATTTCGGCCACTGACGCCGCCAAGGTCACGTCGAGCGGCCTGCCCCTGATCGCCAACAGCGCGACGCTCCGCACGATCGCCGTCTGGCTTGTGATCTGGGCCGCCCCCCTGCTGGCGCTCGCCGGCCTGTTCGGGCGCGACCATGTCGTGACGCAGTTGAGCCTGTTCTTCTCCAAACTGGCGGTCGTGACCTTCGGCGGCGCCTATGCCGTTCTCGCCTACATGGGCCAGGACGTCGTCGCCCACTATGGCTGGCTCGAAGCCGGCCAGATGATGGATGGCCTGGGGCTGGCCGAGACCACGCCGGGGCCGCTGATCCTGGTGACCGAGTTCGTCGGCTATCTCGCCGCCTATCGCAATGGCGGCGGATCGCCGGTTGTCATGGGGCTGCTCGGTGCGTTCGTGGCACTGTGGGCGACCTTCGTTCCCTGCTTCCTCTGGATCTTCGCAGGCGCGCCGTACATCGAATGGATCACGAGCCAGCCACGCCTGAAGTCGGCGCTGACCGCGATCACCGCCGCTGTGGTCGGCGTGATTCTCAATCTCGCCGTCTGGTTCGGCCTGCATGTGTTCTTCGGCAAGGTGTCGCTGATCGAGATCTGGCCGCTGAAGCTCTGGACGCCGGACGTGGCGACGTTCGACTGGCGCGTCCTCCTGCTTGCAGCGATCAGCGGCATCCTGCTGCTTCGCCTGCATTGGGGCATTCCTGCGGTGCTTGCCGTCGCGTCTGCGCTGGCACTTCTGCTCCGGCAGGCGGGCCTCTGACGCAAGGTCAACTGGAGAGACCCATACTCGGCCGGCGGCGGGTGCCGGTCGCCGCGCTCACGGCGTCGGCAGACCGGGCGCGAGCAGCCCCGCGCTCTTGAGATCCGACCAGAACGCGGCCGGGATCGGAGTGCTGTGCGCCTTCACGTTGGCCTCGACCTCGTGGGGGCCGGTGGCGCCGAGGACGAG
>JBGSJD010000231.1:0-1899 GCA_041742195.1 Hyphomicrobiaceae bacterium | reverse complement strand
ACCGGCCGAGCAAGGGCCGGATCGTCTGGAACGGCGAGGACATCTCCACCCTGCCCCCGCACGAGCGCGCCCGCCGCGGCATCGCCTTCGTGCCCCAGGGCCGCGAGATCTTTCCGCTGCTGACGGTGCGCGAGAACATCGAGACCGGGTTCGCCCCGCTGCGCCGCGCCGACCGGACCATTCCGGAGTATGTCTTCGAGCTGTTCCCCGTCCTCAAGAGCATGCTGCACCGGCGCGGCGGCGACCTGTCCGGCGGCCAGCAACAGCAACTCGCCATTGCCCGCGCGCTGACCATGCGTCCGAAGCTCATCGTGCTCGACGAGCCGACGGAAGGCATTCAGCCCTCGATCATCAAGGATATCGGCCGCGCCATCGATACGCTTCGCCAGCGCGGCGACATGGCAATTCTTCTCGTCGAGCAGTATTTCGAGTTCGCACGCGACCTCGCCGATACGTACGCAGTCATGGACCGTGGCCAGGTCGTCCTCGCCGGCACTCGGGCAGAGATGGTGGAAAGCGATGTCAGGAGACGGCTCTCCGTCTGACCGCGACAGCATTCCCGGCGCAAGTCCGTTGCAAGCGGCCAGTCCGTTGCACGCGGTACGAGTCGCGGGCGGCATTCGCGCAGGCTTTGCAGCGGACGGGATGACGACCCGCGCGACGCATCTGTCGGAGCGCGGCGGCTACCGTCTCGCATTTCCATCGACGTTCGCGACCCACCTCGAAGCGCTGCAGGTCAACACGGGCGGCGGCGTTGTCGGCGGCGACCGGGTCGAGATCGACTATGCCGTCGGCGCCGGTGCCGATGTCGTCCACACCACGTCCTCCGGCGAGCGCATCTACCGGACCGACGGCCCGCCCGCCGAGCTGGACCTGCACCTCTCGCTCGCCGAGAACGCTCGTCTCGACTGGCTGCCGCAACAGACCATCGTCTACGCGGGCGCCGGCCTCAGCCGTCGCATCACCGTCGACATGGCGGCCGGCAGCCGGCTCCTCATGGTCGAGATGATGACCTTCGGCCGTCCGGAGAGCCGCGAGCGCAAGGCGCCGTCCGCGATCCGCGATAGCTGGCGGATCAATCGCGGGGGGCGGCTCGTGCTCGCCGAGGAGATCAATCTGGCCGGCGAGTTCGGAACCGTCCTCGACCGGCCCGCTGTCGGCGGTGGGGCGCGAGCGTCCGTCATGGTGCTTCTGGTGGCGCCCGACGCCCGCGATCGGCTGGAGTTGGCGCGCGCCGCCCTCGAGGAGTATCCTTGTGACTACGGGGTGAGCGCGTGGAATGGCCTCCTGGTGCTCCGCGCCATGGCGGTCCACCCGGGCGAACTGATCCGTGCCGTCACCCGCACGATATCGTTGTTGACCGATCGCGCGTTGCCGCGGGTATGGTCGTCTTGAACGTCACCGAAGCTGAGGCCGCATGAACCTGACCCCTCGCGAGAAGGACAAGCTGCTGATCTCGATGGCGGCTGTCGTCGCCCGCCGCCGCCTCGAGCGCGGCTTGAAACTCAATCATCCCGAGGCGATCGCGCTGATCACGGATTTCGTCGTGGAAGGCGCGCGCGACGGCCGCACGGTCGCCGACCTGATGGCCGCAGGCGCGCAGGTCCTTTCGCGGTCTCAGGTCATGGAGGGCGTCCCCGAGATGATCCACGATGTGCAGGTCGAGGCGACGTTTCCGGATGGAACGAAGCTCGTCACGGTCCACAACCCCATCAGATAGAGACGAGGGTCCATGCGACGTCATTCGGCAGCACGTCTCGGCGTGATCCTCGGGCTGGCCTCGGTGCCGGGCTCGGCGTGGGCGCACCCGGGCGCCCATCATCACCTCACGATGACCGAGCTGATCGGCCATCTCGCGACGCCCTGGCACGTGAGTGTGCTCGCGGCGGTGGCGCTGCT
>JBGSJD010000230.1:0-2935 GCA_041742195.1 Hyphomicrobiaceae bacterium | reverse complement strand
CGCGGCGGCGCTGCAACTCATCGCGGTGCTGCCGCCGTCACCGCCGCGCACGCGGGCGCTGCAGCCGGTTCTCGAAATGGATCGCTCGGAGCATCCGTTCAGGCAGGCCGTCCTGGCGCAGCCGATCGAGCACACGGGTGGGTGGGTCGCCATTCCGGATGCGCCGGGGCTCGGCATCGAGATCGATCGCGTGGCGCTGGATCGGTTCCGGGTGACGGAGGCGTCGCGCTGAGGCGCGGCGGACCGTCAGCTCGCCTCGGCGAGGAGCGAGAGCTGGCGTGAGCTTTGCGCGGTCTGGTCGGTCAGCCGGGTCGGGTAGTCGCCGGTGAAGCAGTGGTCGGTGAACTGCGGCTGGGCCGGGTCGCGCCGGTCCTGGCCCATTGCGCGATAGAGCCCATCGACGGAGAGAAACGCGAGGCTGTCGGCTTCGAGGTAGGCCTGCATTTCGGCGATGGTGTGGGTGGCGGCGAGCAGCTCCGTGGTGCGCGGCGTGTCGATGCCGTAGAAGTCCGGGAAGCGGATGGGCGGGCTCGAGATGCGCATGTGCACCTCGCGCGCGCCGGCCTCGCGGATCATGGCGACGATTTTCTTCGAGGTGGTGCCGCGCACGATGCTGTCGTCGATGAGGACGACGCGGGCGCCGCGGATCACGCCGGGATTGGCCGAGTGCTTCAGTTTGACGCCGAGCTGGCGGATCTTCTGCTCGGGCTCGATGAAGGTGCGGCCGACGTAGTGATTGCGCACGATGCCGAGTTCGAAGGGAATACTAGCGGCCTGCGCATAGCCGATCGATGCGGGCACGCCGCTGTCGGGTACGGGGACGATGACATCGGCGGGGACACCCGATTCCTCCGCCAGCACGGCGCCCATGTGCTTGCGCATCTCGTAGACGCTGCGGCCGCCGATGATGCTGTCGGGTCGGGCGAAGTAGACGTACTCGAAGACGCAGGGCCGGGCCGGCCGGCGCGGGAACGGGCGGTGCGATTCGATGCCGTTCTCCGTGATGACCACGACTTCGCCGTTCTCGATCTCGCGCACGAACTGGGCGCCGACGATGTCGAGGGCACAGGTCTCGGAGGCAAGCACGTAGGCGGTGCCGAGGCGGCCGAGCACCAGCGGGCGGATGCCGACAGGATCGCGTGCGCCGATCATCATGTCGTTGGTCAGGCAGGCCAGCGCATAGGCGCCTTCGATCTGCAACAGGCCGTCGATGAAGCGCTCGACGATGCGGCGCTTCTTGGAGCGGGAAATGAGATGAAGGATGACCTCGGTGTCTGAGGTCGACTGGCAGATGGCGCCGGACGAGATCAGCTCGGCCCGGAGGGTCAGCGCGTTCGTGAGGTTGCCGTTGTGGGCGACCGCGAAGCCGCCCTGGTCGAGGTCGGCGAAGAGCGGCTGCACGTTGCGCAGCACGACGTCACCGGTGGTCGAATAGCGGTTGTGGCCGAGGGCCATGGTGCCGGCGAGGCGGGCGATGATCTCCTGGCTCGAGAAGTTGTCGCCGACACGGCCGAGGCGGCGCTCCTGATTGAAGCGCTTGCCGTCGTAGGTGACGATGCCACAGCCTTCCTGGCCGCGATGCTGAAGGGCATGGAGGCCCAGCGCCGTGATTGCGGCGGCGTTCTCGTGGCCGAACACGGCGAACACGCCGCATTCCTCGCGGAGGCGGTCGTCGGGGTGGCGGGGACGGGGTGTCATGGGGAGATGCAGAGGCGGCGCCGACCCGGCGTCGATGCGGTCGTTCGGAAGTGCCGGTTTACCGGTGCCGTCTGTCATCGATCCGCTCCACCGCCCTCGAGCCTTCGACTGATCCGCAGCGACCAGGTCACCCGGCGCGCGGGACTTCCGTGGGATATATGACGAATTTGTGGCCTTGACCATGCCCCGGGGCGATCGTGACGCGGATGTTGGTTTGCGGCGCGTAACCCTGCTGCTCGCCCTTCGGCTCGGTCAGCGACGACGGGACCACCTTGACGAGCACGTTTCGGAACGAATTGCCGGCGCTCTTGATGTAGGGCAGCGACTTTGCGTTGCGGACCCAGTCGAACTGGTTACCGGGATCGGGGAAGAACTGCTCGTAAAACATGTAGGGGATGACGATGAGCACGAAGCCGCGAACGACGCCGAATGCGAAGCCCAGGATACGGTCGATCATGCCGACCCGGCTGTCGAGGATCGAATCGGAGACACGGGCGGTGATCAGATGCACGATGATCAGCACGACGAGAAAGATGATCGCGCCCATGACGATCTGGGCGACGGGCAAGGGTACGCTGAACTGCCGGGCGAGTTCCTCGGCGGCGGGCTTGTGATAGAGGACAAAATAGAGGACGGCTCCGAGGGCGGCGACCCACGACATGATCGAGAGCACCTCGCGCGTGAAGCCCCGGTACATCGCGAGAAGGCCCGATAGAAGCGCCATCGCGAGGAGGCCGGCGTCGAGGTAGGAGAGAGGCCCAAGCATCCGGCTTCGTTCCTCTTGTTGCTGAAGGGTCGGTGGTGCGCGCGTGACGCCTGCCGCCGTGGTGTCACTGGCACGGACCGATCTGTTCGGCAAGTTCCTTGAGGTGGGAAAGGCGCTGCAGCGTGATCTTTGCGCCGCCAGCCTCGATCTCGCCCGCCGCCGGAAGCACGGCGCGTTTGAACCCCAGCTTTTGGGCTTCCTTGAGGCGTGTCGTCATGTGGCCGGCCGCGCGCACCGCGCCGGAGAGACTGATCTCACCGAAGTAGACATGATCTGCGGGAAGCACCGATCCCGACAGCGACGAGAGGAGTGCTGCTGCCGCCGCGAGATCGGCTGCGGGCTCGGTGATCTTCAGGCCACCGGCGATGTTCAGGTAGACATCGTGCTGGGCGAGGCTGACGCCGCAGCGCGCGTCGAGGACGGCGAGGACCATCGACAGGCGGTTCGCATCCCAGCCGACCACGGCGCGTC
>JBGSJD010000229.1:0-3121 GCA_041742195.1 Hyphomicrobiaceae bacterium | reverse complement strand
CTCCCGCGACGCCGGCGGCGCCGCCTCCCGGGCAACGCAAGGCAGACCTCGGCGCGATCGATGAGAATTCGGCCCTGGCTCCGGCGGGGCGTCGATGATGGCGCGCGAGAAGGGGATTGGCGGCTCGGGAGGGGGGCCGTGATCGCCAACATCCTCCTGTTCGTCGTCGTGGCAGTGGCCGGCGGCCTCGGCTCGTCCTGGTACATGATCGAGCGCGGCAGCGCGCTGACGACGAAGCGCATCGGTCCATGGACGGCCTGGACGGCGGCGGGGCGGCCGGATGCCGATCCCTACACCCGCGCCCATTTCATGCGTCGCGGCATGCTGCCCGTCTCGACGGCGCTGGCTGTCACCTACGAGGCCATCGTCGACAGCGAGCGCGAGCGTCTGCACTCGTCCTGCGAGTACGTCATCGACGGGATCGAGCCACCGGACGGGCGCTTCTGGACGATTTCGGTGTTCGACGAGCAGGGCCAGCTCATCCCGAACCCGGCCGAACGCTATTCCTACAACAGTGCCACCGTTCTGCGTGCGCCAGGCAATCGCCTCCAGATTGCGCTGGCCCGCAGCGCCCGGCCGGGTAACTGGTTGCCGACCGGTGGCGCCGGCCGCATCACCCTCGTGATGAGCGTCGAGGAGATTGCGCAGGCGCCCGGCGAGGGGAGCCGGCAGCCGTGGCAACCGCCCGAGATTCGAAGGACCGCTTGCCGATGACGACCAACTGGTTCGGCCGCCTGGGTCTTTACTCCGTTCTGGTCTCGCTGGTGGCCGGCGGTTTGATCCACCTGTCGGCGACGCTGGTCGTCCCCCAATTCGCCAAGGCCAGCGCATTCCAGCGTCTTTCGGACGGCATTCCGGTGAACCGGATGCGGGTGTTGCCGGCGGCGGGCGGCGAGGCCGCGTTGCTGCCCTATCTCGGGCCAGATATCCGGCTCGCTGTCTGCCGCTTCGACGTCGGCGGAGGGCCGGTCGCCCTCAAGTTCCAGTTGCCGCATCGCGGTTGGGCGCTGGGCCTCTACACCGATGAGGGCGACAACTTCTATGTGCTTCCGGCTCAGGAATCGCGGTCGGCCGACATCACATTGACGCTCATTCCGCAGGGCGAGCGCTCGTTCAGCCTGTTGACATTGGGGGGCCGCGCCCCGGTGCTGTCGATCTCGCAGATCGAGGTGCCCCACACGCGCGGCTTTGCCGTCATTCGCGCGCCCGTTCGCGGCAAGGCCTTCGAGGCGGAGATCGAAGCTCAGCTCCGCAGGGCGGAGTGTTCGGTCAGCCGGGAATAGGGTGCCAGGTTCGGCGAGGGCCGACGCCGCTCAGTCGACCAGAGACAGCACATCCCGCTTGACCGGGGCTGGCTTGGCGGCGCTGCGCTCTTCGCGCGCCGACCAGCGCTCGTAGCGGATGCCCGGAAAGATTACGATCTCGGCCGTCCGTTCGGGACGCCGCCGTTGACCTGTCTGATCGGAGTTCGACGCACGAAACTCCAGTATTGTTGCCATGGGACCCTCCTCCCCGTTGGCGCTCGCGATGCAGAGCAGGCCGCACATTTGGGCGTCCGCTGCTCGTGCTTCGGAGGCTCGATACAGTGATTTGGAGGCTGAGCCGGTTAATGTTGCATTAATGGCCGACAGCGGACTTTAAGGCGTTGCTGCACGGCAACGTTTCACGCGTCCGATAGCCATCCTTCGAGATGGTGGGCCCCATCCCGCGCCTCGATTTCGACGACCCAGATGTCCGGATCGAGCCGGGTCTCGTTGGCCACGCGCTGATCGACGTCCGGCTCGGGCAACGCTTTGCCGATGAGGCTCCACCGCCGTTCGCCATCGTCGGTCTCGATGCCGGCCGGCGCTGGCCCATAGAGATCGGCCGACCCGTCGAGTCGCGCGATCTTGATCAGGATGGCGCCAGCATCCGTATCGCCACGCCGCACGACCACGCCGGGCACGTCCACCGTGGCACAGCGGCGAAGGTAGGCCTTGACCCAAAGCTCTGATTTTAGGCGCATGGCGGTGTTCCGTGGCGAGCCTGAGTGCCGGTCGCCGCGACGTGTGGCGTCCGGTCCGCGATCAGCCCGGAGTGTGGATCAGCCGTTGCCGCCGGTCACGACGTTTTCGCGCACGAGGACCCGCGGATCGGATGCGGCAAGACCGGTGAGGTCCGCGCCGACCGGTCGCCCATGGGCCATTTTGCGGATCGCGCCGTCCTGCGAGCCCGAAATGAGGTTCTGTGCGATCAGGCAATGGCCGGCCGCTGCGTCGCTCGTGACCATGATGCCGACGCGGGCCTTACGAATGACGTTGGCCGTCACGGCCACGTCGCGCATATACCGGCCCCAGCCGACTACGATGCCGGCGGTCGGGGCGCCTTCGATCGTGTTGCCGGTGACGGCCGCGTCGGCTTCGACCGTGATGCCCTCGCCGCGGCGGTCCACGGCCTCGTGCTCGCGCCGATGCAGATTGCGGATCAGGTTGCCTTGAATGACGGCAAGCCGCCCGCCTGCGTTGAAATTGGTGACCGATATGCCGGTCGCTGCGCCATCGACGATGTTGTTGGCGATCAGCGCGCCCTGGAACCCGAATTCGGCATAGAGCGCGACCTCGCCGATCCGCTCGGCCGTGTTGCCGGTGATCGAGATGTTCGACGACGCGTTGGCCCGCACGGCCGAGTAGGCGGCATCCGTGATGCGGTTGCCGCTGACCATGACGGCGTCGGCGCGGAACACGTTGATGGCATTGCCGTTCTGTCCCGAGCCACCAGATCTGGCGGCAATCCCCGAGATGCGATTGTTCACGACCCGCGTGCCGTCCGGGCCCGAGGCCGATCGCCATATGAGGATGCCGTTGTCGCCGCAATCCCGGACCGTGTTGCCGGCGATGTCCACGCCCGCGCCATCGAGCGAGAAAAGGCCGGTGTGCAGGCATCCCGAGATCAGCGAATTGCTGACGCGCCCACTGCAGTGGGCGAGCAGGAGCCCCGTGTTGCCTCCCTCGACGATCAAGCCCTCGATGACGATGTCCCGTGCGCCCCGAAGCTCCACGAGAGCCAGGCGCGGATCGCCGCTGTGTTGGCCCGGACCAGCCTCGACACGGAAGTCCCCGAGCCGCACCTCGTGCGCGCCATC
>JBGSJD010000228.1:0-2108 GCA_041742195.1 Hyphomicrobiaceae bacterium | reverse complement strand
GGCCAGTCGCGTGGCATCGAGCAGCTCGCCGGGCAAAGTCTCGGCTGGAGGCTGACCGGCCATGCGGCGTCAACCCAGCGTGCCCCGCGCCGACTGGCGCCAGACCGCCGAAGCGCACGGCTTTGCGTTTCACTCGCCCGGCGGCACCGTCTACTGGGACGAGAGCCACTTCTATGATTTCAGTCTCGCCGAGATCGAGGACGGGCTCGAAGCGCCGGCGGCCGAACTCGACCGGATGTGCCTCGAGATCGTCCGGCGCGCTGTCAAGGACGGCGAGACCCTGCGCAGGCTCGGCATCCCGGAGGCGTTCTGGGACTACGTTGCACGAAGCTGGAACCGGAACGAGCCGGCGCTCTACGGGCGCATGGATTTCGCGTTCGACGGCACGGGCCCGGCCAAGCTCTACGAGTACAATGCCGATACGCCGACCTCGCTCTACGAAGCCTCGGTATTCCAGTGGATCTGGCTCGAGCAAATGCGGGCCGCGCGGCGGCTGCCGCCCGGGGCCGACCAGTTCAATTCGCTGCACGAGAAGCTCGTCCAGCGGTTCGCGACGCTCGGCCTGACGGGTGGCCTGCATTTCACCGCTGCGGGCGAGAGCCTCGAGGACATGGGCACCATCGACTATCTGGCGGAGTGCGCCCGTCAGGCCGGCATCGCGACGCACGTCCTCGGCATCGAGACGATCGGGGTCGACAACCGCGGCCGGTTCACGGACGGTGACGACGCGGTCATCGGCGCGCTGTTCAAGCTCTATCCTTGGGAGTGGCTGCTCGGCGAAGACTTCGCGCGTCACATTCCGGGATCGGGGTGCCGCTTCGTCGAGCCGGCGTGGAAGACCATCCTCTCCAACAAGGGGCTGATGGCGCTCCTTTGGGACGCCTACCCCGGACATCCCAATCTTCTGCCGGCCTATTTCGAGGGGGACCCGCGCGCCGCCGATCTCGGAGATCGCTATGTGAGGAAGCCGCTCCTGTCGCGCGAAGGGGCGAACGTCGAGATCGTGCTGCCCACGCGGCCAGGGGCGCTTGCGAAACGCGTTGCCTCGACCGGACCCTACGGCGCGGAAGGCCACATCCTGCAAGCCTGGCATCCGCTTCCCCGGTATCAAGGTCGTCGTCCCGTCTGTGGCGTCTGGCTGGTTGGCGGCGAGGCGGTGGGCCTTGGCATGCGGGAAGGTGACGGCGACGTCACCACGGACGCCGCCCGCTTCGTCCCGCATGCCATCACGCACTGATCCACTCGGAGATGCTTCGGCCGCCTGCCGGCGCGTTGCTTTGAGCGCGCCGGCGACAGGCGGCTAGACCAGCATCTTGCCTTCCTTGCCAATGGCCTTGCCGACTTCGTCGTCGGTGACATTGTCACCCATCAGCATTTCGTTGTGGGCCTTGCCGGACGGGATCATCGGGAAGCAGTTGGCGAGGTTTGCGACGCGGCAATCGAAGAGCACCGGCTTGTCCTTCACGGCCAGCATCTCGGCGATTGCCCCATCGAGATCGCCGGGGCTCTCGCAGCGCAGGCCGACGCCGCCGTAGGCGTCAGCGAGCTTGACGAAATCCGGGAGCGCCTCGGTGTAGCTCTCCGAATACCGATTGCCGTGTAGCAGCTGCTGCCACTGGCGCACCATGCCCATGTACTGGTTGTTCAGGATCATGACCTTGACCGGCAGCTTGTACTGCACGGCCGTCGACATCTCCTGGATGTTCATGAGGATCGAGGCGTCGCCGGAGATGCAGGCGACGGTCGCCTTGGGATGGGCCATCTGCACGCCGATCGCGGCCGGCAGGCCATAGCCCATGGTGCCGAGGCCACCCGACGTCATCCAGCGGTTCGGCTCGTCGAAATGATAGAACTGCGCCGCCCACATCTGGTGCTGGCCGACTTCCGTCGTGAGGTAGGTGTTGCGGTCCTTGGTCAGGGCATACAGCCGCTCCAAGGCATGCTGCGGTGTGATCACCTCGGCGGAGTGTGTGTAGGTGAAGCAGCGCCGGGCGCGCCAGGTGTCGAGCTGGTCGCGCCAGGGCGTGAGGTCCGGCAGCTTGCGCTTCAGCGCCTTGATCTCGGTGATCAGCGCGTCCAGCGCCTCGGCGCAATCGGCGACGACCGGC
>JBGSJD010000227.1:0-2668 GCA_041742195.1 Hyphomicrobiaceae bacterium | reverse complement strand
GCGCCACCGAAGGCATCGACGAAGCGCCGCCAGTTGAGGCGCAAGTCGTGCGCAATGAGCCAGACGAACGATCCGGGGCGGATGATGGCGCGCATCATGCCGCCTCGGCGCTGCGCGCCGTGAGTGACAGAAAAACATCCTCGAGCGTCGAGTGATCACGGCCTGCCGCTGCCTTCAACTCGGCAAACGTACCCTCAGCGATCAATCGGCCGCCGGCCACGATGCCGATGCGGTCGGCCATGCGCTCGGCCACCTCGAGAATATGGGTCGTCAGTACGATCGTCGCCCCGGCGCGAACCCGGTCGCTGAGGAGGTCCTTGACCTGCCGGGCAATGGCGGCATCGATGCCGGTCAGGGGCTCGTCGAGCATGATCAGGCTCGGCTCATGGATGAGCGCGCCCGCGAGCGCGACCTTCTGCTTCATGCCGCGCGAGAAGCCTTCGCAACGGCTGTGCGCGTGCGGCCCGAGATCGAGGACCTCGATCAGCTCCTCTGCCCGCCGTTCCGCGATGCGCGGCTCGACACCCCAAAGGCCGGCCACGAACTCGAGGTACTCGACCGGCGACAGCTTGTCGTAGAGCATCGGCTCGTCGGGGAGCCAGGCCGTGATGCGGCGCGCCGCGATCGGCGAGCGGATGGCATCGACGCCGAAGATGGAGATCTCGCCCCGGTCGGGCTTCAGAAGGCCCGCGACCATGCGCAGTGTCGTGGTCTTGCCGGCGCCGTTCGGGCCGAGCAGCGCATAGAGCTCGCCCCGCTTCAACGTCAGGTCGATGCCCGCCACCGCCTGCTTGGCACCGAATGCCTTGGCCACGCCGGAAAGGCGGAGAGCTGGGGGATGACCGGTCTCGCCGGAGGGGAGTGGGCTGTGCATCGCGACGCCTTCACGCAGAACAAGGGCCGCCGACGAGGCCGGCGACAGAGCGCTGAAGGGTAACGCCGATCCTTTGAGGGTCGGTTAAGGCGTCGGCCTTCGCCGGTCAGTGCGCCTTGGCCGCCTTGAACGAGGCGGCGAGCGGGGCGATGACGTGCGTGGCCACCGGAATGAGCGCGAGACCGAGCGCCAGCCCGAAAAGGCCGTCGAGAACCGCCTTGACCAGCCATTCGGCGAGACCGGCGGCAACCGGCGCGACCTTCGCGGCGCCAGCGGCCACGCCGTGGATTGCATGCTCGAGCCCGGCGAAGCCCATGGTCGCCAGCCCGTGGATGACGATCGAGCCGCCGACCCAAAGCATGGCCGCCGTACCGACGATCGAGATCGCGGCCAGAACCCCGGGCATGCCCTTGACGATGCCGCGCCCGAAGGCCCGGGTCCAGGCGAGCCGGCCCGACTGGCTGAGCAGGAGCCCGAAGTCGTCGGCTTTGACGAGCAGTGCCACGGCCCCGTAGACGAGCGCCGTGATGCCGACGCCGATCACCGCGAGAACGGCGGCGGCATTGAGCGTGCTCGTACCGTCGACGGCGGCGAGCGCGATGGCCATGATCTCGGCCGACAGAATGAAGTCGGTCTTGATGGCCCCGGCCACGCGCTCCCGTTCGAGATGCGCCGCGTCGAGGGTTTGCGGCGCTTCGTGGTCGTCGTCGTGCGGCGCGACGAGGTGCCAGATCTTTTCGGCCCCCTCGAAGCAGAGATAGGCGCCGCCGATCATCAGCAGCGGACTGAGCAGCCAGGGCGCGAACGCGTTGATGGCAAGCGCCGCCGGCAGCAGGATGACGAGCTTGTTGAACAGCGATCCCCGCGCGATCTGCCAGACCATGGGCAGCTCGCGGGCGGCCGGCAGCCCGTGCAGGTACTTCGGCGTCACCGCGCCGTCGTCGATCACGACGCCGATGGTCTTGGTGCCGGCCTTGGCCGCCTGCGCCGCGATGTCGTCGACCTGCGCGGCGGCGAGCTTGGTCAGTGCGGCGATGTCGTCGAGAAGCGCGAGCAGGCCACTCATGGTCCAGAAATCCCCGGAGGCTGACGGTCGGCGGAAGGCAAATCGATAGGAGGGCGCGGCCCGTCGACGCTTATGCCGGCGATAACCGGTTTCGGCAAGGAGCCGCCTCGGCCCTGTCCCAACGGCCGATCGCGCCATCGGTTCCGCTTCCGTGGCGACTTTCCACGACGTCGGAAGGCGCGGCGCTTGGCGTCAGTGGCATATCCAAGGCAAGTGCTCTAACACCAGAATGATGGGCTCGCGATTCGCGCGCTCGACGTGGAATTCAGGGGCGCCCGCGCGAACGGGGCGCCCGGCACGGCGGCTGGCTCGCCGCAAGGGGAAGACGCGATGTCACGCATGATGGATCGCCTCGACGAACTCGAGGCCCAGAGTGTCTACATTTTGCGCGAAGGCTTCGCCAAGCTCGACCGCATCGCCTTGCTGTGGTCGCTCGGCAAGGACTCGAACGTGATGATCTGGTTGGCGAAAAAGGCTTTCTTCGGTCACGTCCCGTTTCCGGTCATGCACGTGGATACCGGCAAGAAGTTCCCCGAGATGTACGCCTTCCGCGAGCGCTACGCGAAGGAATGGGGCCTGAACCTCATCCTCGAGGATTGCCCGCCGATCGACAGCGTCGACCCGACCCTGCCGCCCGCCGCCCGCTCGGCCGCGCGCAAGACCGAGGGCCTGAAGCTGGCGCTGGCCAAGCACGGCTTCGACGGACTGATCGCCGGCATCCGCCGCGA
>JBGSJD010000226.1:0-1730 GCA_041742195.1 Hyphomicrobiaceae bacterium | reverse complement strand
GACGTCGAGCATCACGCCGTCGAGGACGCGCGCCAGGACGCCCTGCTCATACCCGCAGCCGACGAACCCCGGCGCCCCGATCTGCAGCAGGATCGAGGTCGCGCCGCCGGCGAGTTCCTCGAGGATAGCGGCGTTGGCGAGCGTCGCGTCCGGCTCCACGATCATCTGCCGGAGATCCCAGCCGCTGCCGTCGCCGGGCCGGAGACCGCGCACGAACGGTGCGTCTCCCGGCTCCAGTCCGTCGCGCCCCTCGATGGCCGCTGTCCGCGTATAGAGCGGTTCGATACGAAGCCCGTCGGCCGTCTGCGAAATGAGCCGCTTCTCGAAGTCCGCCCCCTTGATGGCCTTGTCGACGAGCTTCAGCCAGTCCTCGTGGCTCGGGCGGGGGAAGTCGGCGGCAAGCGGGAGATCGGTCATTGGTCGGTCCATGGCGAAAGCGACTTTGGGCTAGTTCTAGAGGCCTCGATCCACTGCGCCAAGCGCCAAGCCGCCGCCGGGCCCCTTGCGGGGCGCGCACTGGCTGGCGCAAGATACGATGCGCTATGCGAGGGATGCTGATGGCTGATGCAACACAGGGGCGCAAGCCCCACGATATGGGCGGCGACCCCGCCGGCCCGGTCGATCGCGAGGAGCACGAGCCGACGCTGACCGAGCGCCGGATCGACGCCATGATGCAGCTCTTGCGTCAGAAGCCGCGCGCCTTCTGGGTCACCGACGAGAACCGCCGGACGATCGAGAGCCTCTCACCCGAGACCTATCGCGACTCCCGCTACTATCAGAAATGGTGCCTCGCCATGCGCTCGCTCCTGATCGAGAAGGGCGTGCTGGGCGCGGCCGAAATCGATGCGAAGCTGGCCGAGGTGAAGGCGCGCCACGGCAAGACGGAGGCGGGCTGATGGCTGGCCGTTTCAAGCCGGGTGACCGCGTCGTCGTCCGGACCGACAATCCGCCGGGGCACGTCCGCACGCCGACCTATCTGCGCGGCAAGCGAGGCGTGATCCTGCGGGACTTCGGCCTCTGGCCGAACCCCGAGCAGCTCGCCTACGGCAAGCCGGGCTGGCCCCGCCGGACGAACTACTGGGTCCAGTTCGCGATGACCGACGTCTGGGGCGGCGCGAGCAGTCCCGGCACGGCCGACACGGTCGTCGCCGAGATCTACGATCAGTGGCTGGAGCCCGATCCGGCCGTCCCGGGAGGGGCATGACCATGCACGACCACGATCATGACCACGACCACGATCATCACCATGAGCACGCGGACCACGGGCACGACCATGGTCCCTTCCAGCCCGATCTGAAGGAGCCCTCGGAGGAGTGGGAGTTCCTCGAGATCGCGCTGCGCGAGCTGATGATCGAGAAGGACATCCTGACCGCCCGCGAGATCCAGGAAAAGATCGAGGAATGGGACGGCAAGTGTCCCGAGATCGGCGCCCGTGTCGTGGCGAAGGCATGGACCGACCCGGCCTTCAAGGCCCGTCTGCTGGTTGACGGCAATGCTGCCGTGGGTGAATTGGGGCTCGAGGTGCCCGGCCTGAAGCTGGTCGTGCTCGAGAACACGCCGAAGCTCCACCACATGGTCGTCTGCACGCTCTGCTCCTGCTACCCGCGAACGATCCTCGGCCTGCCGCCGCTCTGGTACAAGTCGCGCGAGTACCGCTCACGCGCCGTGCGTGAGCCGCGCGCCGTGCTCGCCGAGTTCGGCACGGCCCTGCCGGTCGACGTCGAGGTGCG
>JBGSJD010000225.1:0-2636 GCA_041742195.1 Hyphomicrobiaceae bacterium | reverse complement strand
GATGCGCCGCGTGCGAGGAGGCCTTTGATGGTCCTCGACAGGCGATGGACGAGGGAACTCGGTGCGGCAGGCCGCTTCGGGCGCGCCTCGGGCCGGCGACGATCGGCAGGGGCCGAGGTCGGGATGGCCTCGATCATCACCGTGCGCGGGCACGCGTCGCGATAGGCCGCGAAGCGTGCCAGCAGCTGGCGGTCGCCGTAGATGATCGCCATGCCGTCGAGCAGGATCGGCTTCGTCCTCGCCGTGGCATCGAACTGCAGGATCACGACGCGATAGATCCGACCCACGCGTTCTAGCCAATAGTGCAACCGGGTCTCGTAGCGGCCTCGCGTTCCGTCGCGATAGCCGGAGCCTGCCGGCCGCTTGCCGGCGACGACATCCTCGACCAGCCGTATGACCACTTCCATCATGAGCTTTTCGAAGGCTTCGGCCGTGCGGCGCATGGCGCGCGTCCGGTCGGTCAGCGCATCGGGCAGGGCATAGACTTCGACCAGTATCTCGCTCTCGATGACCAATTTCTGCATCTTACAAACTCCTCCGGCTCCCCGTGGGCCGACGACGACACGTGCGGACATGCGTGGGCGCATGCCGGCCGGAGTGCCAGACGAACGAGGGCGTGACGCTCGTTCATCTCGACCAGATGTTTCCCCGGCAGTTGTTATGATCAATGTTCAATCAGAATTTATTTCGACCCCTCCGTGGCATTTTCTTGTCCTGAGACGAAGTCTTGCGCGCCCGTGCTCGGCGACCTACTGAGATGCTGGCGGCATCGAGCTTCGACGGCCGCGATCGCGAGGTGGCAATCATGTCCGAGCTGCAGTCCCGCCCAGCCAATCACGGTACTGGCGCCTCCCCGTTCCTCTCCGAGGAGCACGAAATGCTGCGCGACCAGGTGCGCCGCTTCGTCGATGAGGAGGTCAAGCCGCACGCGGACGCGTGGGAAGTGGCAGGCGCCGTGCCGCGCGAAGTATTGCGGCGGATGGGGGCGTTGGGCTTTCTCGGCATCCGGTATCCCGAGCGCTGGGGCGGCTCGGCCATGGACGAGCGGGCGAGCGTGGTCCTGGCGGAGGAGCTTGGACGCTCGACCTATGGCGGGTTCGCCATCACCGTGCTCGACCACACCGACATGGCCTCGGTGCATATCGCCAATTCCGGCAGCGAGGCCCAGAGGGCGCGGTGGATGCGCGGCATCATCGACGGCTCGGTCATCACCGCGGTCGCTATCACCGAGCCGGCCGCGGGCTCCGACGTCAAGGGCATCACCTGCGCCGCGCGGCGCGAGGGGGGTGATCTCGTCATCAACGGGACCAAGCACTTCATCACCAACGGGGTGCTCGCCAACGTCTATTGCGTCGCCGTGAAGACCGGCGAGCAGGGCGGCAGCCGAAGCGTCTCGATGGTGCTCGTGGAGAAGGGGACGCCCGGCTTTCGCGTCGCCCGCGCCTTCGACAAGCATGGATGGCGCTCGTCGGACATGGCGGAACTGGTTTTCGACGAGGTGCGGGTGCCGGTCGAGAACATCCTCGGCGAGGAAGGCCGGGGCTTCTATGCCCTGATGAGCAACTTCCAGAACGAACGGCTCGTGCTCGGCGCCCAGGCCATCGGGGAATGCGAGGCCGCGATCGCGCTCGCCCTCGAGCACGTGCAGGCGCGCAAGGCGTTCGGTGGCACGCTCTGGGACAAGCAGGTCGTGCGGCACAAGCTGGCGACGATGGCGACGAAGGTCGCGGCGGCCCGGGCCTTTGTCTACGAGACGGCGTGGCGGGCAGCGGACGGGCAGGACTGCGTGCGCGACGTGTCGATGATCAAGGCGCTGTGCGGGGAGCTGGTGCTCGAAGTCACGCACGGCTGCCTGCAGCTTTTCGGAGGCGCCGGCTACATGACCGGCAGTCCGATCGAGCGCATGGCGCGCGATGCGCGCGCGCACGCCATCGGCGGTGGCGCCACGGACGTGATGCTGGAAGAAGTCGCCAAGCGTCTCGGACGGTGACGAGGCGGGTGTGGTGGCGAGAGCCGCGGCCGCCCGATCAGCCGCGGTCGCTCTCTTCGAACACGTAGAACGTGGAATAGACCACGGCGCCCGTGGCCCTTGCCCCAACGGCGAGGGCGTTCCAGTCGAGGCCGGTCTCGTCGTCATCGCCGGCCGCGTGGGGCATCACCGTTTCGCGACGCCGGATGTCGTAGCCATCACGCGCCAGGCGATCCTCCATGGCCTTGATGGCTGTCGCCTCGTCGTCGGCGGCAAAAAGACAGAAGACGAATGCGCCGTCGCCCTCGGCTGCCATCGCGTGACCGGGCGGGAAAGCGAGTTCGAAGCTCGAGATCCAGACACGCCGGCGCGTCATTTCTGGTCCCTGGCCTGGTCCTTGCGACGATCGCGTGCGGCCACGGCCTGCTCGATGTGGACGATCACGGCTTCCGCCAGCGATACACCGGTCAGCCGCTCGATCATCGAGAGCGACACGTTCGCCGTCACATCGACGACGAGCGGGCCAGTGCGCGAGAGCAGGACATCGACAGCGACGAAGCCAAGACCGACGACGCCTGCGGCCCGCTCGGCGACGCGGCGCGCGGCCTCGATCTCGGGACCCGAACCGGTGATCGCGTGCCACTGGTTGTCGCCATCGAGCGCCGTC
>JBGSJD010000224.1:0-2951 GCA_041742195.1 Hyphomicrobiaceae bacterium | reverse complement strand
CGGCGAGCAGCCGTGGTGGGCCGGAACGGCGCTTGCCGCCATCGCAGGGCAGATGGGTCATGCGGGCGGCGGCGTCGCCTATGGGCTCGGCTCGGTCGCCAACGCCAACAGCCACTTCCCGCTGGCGCCGATCGGCGGGCTCAGCCACGGCAAGAAGCCGAACGCGAGCTTCATCCCGGTGGCGCGCGTCGCGGACATGCTGCTGAACCCGGGGCAGCCGTTCACGTACGAAGGCAAGACCCACACCTACCCCGATATCCGCCTCGTCTACTGGGCGGGCGGCAATCCCTACCATCACCATCAGGATCTGGCGCGGCTCAGCACCGCGTGGGCGAAGCCCGAGACGATCGTGGTGCAGGAGATCGTGTGGACCGCGACCGCCAAGCGCGCGGACATCGTGCTGCCAGCGACCACGACCCTCGAGCGGAACGACATCTCGGGCGGGCGTCGGGCGGACGTCATCTTCGCGATGAAGCAGGTCGTCGCGCCGCTTGGCGATGCGCGCTCCGACTTCGACATCATGCGCGGCCTCGCTCAGCGGCTCGACGTGACGGAGGCCTTTACCGAAGGGCTCGACGAGATGGGCTGGGTACGGCGGATCTACGAGGAGACCCGCACCGCCATCAACGCGCGCGGCGGCGACATGCCGCCCTTCGACACGTTCTGGGAGACCGGCAACGTCGAAGTTCCCGAAGTGCAACTGGAGCCGGCGATGGCGCGGTTCCGGGCCGATCCGGAGGCGCACCCGCTGCGGACGGAGTCCGGCAAGCTCGTCCTCTACAGCCAGACGCTCGCGGCGTGCGCCTATCCGGACTGTCCGCCGCACCCGACGTGGCTTGAGCCGCCGGAGTGGCTCGGCTCGGTTCGGCGCTCGGACTTTCCCTTCCATCTCCTGTCGGCGCAGCCGAACGGGCGGCTGCACAGCCAGCTCGACTGGGGGCGGGTCAGCCAATCGGAGAAACAAGCGGGACGCGAGGCGTTGACCGTCAATCCGGACGATGCGGCCCGGCTCGGCATCAAGGACGGCGATACGGCACTGGTTCGCAATGGCCGCGGGCGTTGCCTTGCCGGCGTTCGGGTGAGCAGCGACATCCGACCGGGCGTCGCCATCCTGCCGACCGGCGCCTGGTGGAATCCGATCGAGACGGCGGACGGCTCGCTGTGCATCGCAGGCAACGCCAACGTGCTTACGCTCGACGTGCCGGCCTCGGCGTTCTCAGGCGGGTGCGCCGCGCACACATGCCTCGTCGCGATCGAGCGGTACGACGGCAACGCGCCGCTGCCCGCGATCAACGCGCGGGCCGTCGCATAAAGACATGAGGCCGTGACGCACCGATCGGGCGTCACGGCCGTACCGGCTGACTACTTCTTCGCGCCGGCCAGCTTCGGCCAATTGATCTCGCTGCGCTTCAGGTTGCCCGGGATATCCTTCTCCCAGGTGGCCTTCACGCCGCCATTGTAGTTGAGGAACAGCTTGCCGTTGTTGATCGTCCAGTGTTTGGGATCACCGTGCGCCGTGTAGCCCTCGGCAACCGCCCAGGCGCAATAGCCGCCGTACTGGGGCGCGTACTTGGCCGGGTCCTTCTTGAACAACTCGCGGTTCGCGTCGCTCGAGAAATGGTATTGCGCGCCACCGTGGTCGAGGGCGATCGCCGGATTGCCCTTCACGGGCTTATTGACGGTGAAATAGGCTACGGGATCGTAGCCGCCCACCGCGACGCCTTTGACGATGCCCGTATAGACCGGAGGGGTCTGGGCCGCGACCGGCGTCACGCCATAGAGACCAGTTGCAACGGCAAAAGCGCCAGCGACGACCGACGCCGACAGGAAAAGGAATGAACGACGGGCTTGCACAGTATCTCTCCTCGAATAGAGCACTCGCTGCGACCATACATGACTAGACTTGGCTTCACATGCCAGCAACATGACGGTGATCCGGACGTTATCGTGATGCGGCCGACCGGTCGCCACCCACCGTTCCATCCCACCGCACGACCGGGCCGATCCGCCCGCTCCCCACGCCCAACTCTCGAGATGCGAGCCATGAGCCACCTTTCGACCGACCCCGTGGCGTTGACGCAGGCCCTCATCCGGTGCCCGTCCGTCACACCGACAGAGGGTGGCGCGCTCACGCTGCTCGAAAGCGTGCTCCGGCCGGCCGGCTTCTCATGCCATCGCATGACGATGCGGGAGCCGGGTACGCCGGACGTCGAGAACCTCTATGCGCGTTTTGGGCGGGGCCAGCCCAACCTCTGCTTCGCGGGTCACACGGACGTCGTGCCCGTCGGGGACGAGGCCGCCTGGACACGGCCGCCGTTCGGGGCGGAGATCCATGACGGAGTGCTCTACGGACGCGGCGCCGTCGACATGAAGGGCGCCATCGCGTGTTTCGTCGTGGCGGCGGTCCGCACCATCGAGCGGGCCGGAGACCGTCAGGACTTCTCGATCAGCCTCCTGATCACGGGGGACGAGGAGGGGCCGTCGATCAACGGCACCATGAAGGTGCTCGACTGGATGCGCGAGACGGGCGAGATCATCGACGCGTGCGTCGTGGGCGAGCCCTCGAACCCAAAGGCACTCGGCGACGAGATCAAGATCGGGCGGCGCGGCTCGCTCAACTGCGAACTCGTGGTGCACGGCAAGCAGGGCCATGCGGCCTATCCGCAGCTCGCCGACAATCCCGTGCCCAAGCTGGCGCGGCTGATCGATCGGCTGTCCTTCACGCCCCTCGACGCCGGAACCCCCGACTTCGAGCCCTCGAGCCTGCAGGCGACCGTGATCACGGTGCCCAACACGGCGACCAACGTCATCCCGAGCGAGGCCCGCGCGCGGCTCAACATCCGCTACAACGATCTCTGGCGCCGGCCGAAAGTCGAGGCCTGGGTGCGGGAGCAGTGCACGGCCGCCGCCGCCGAGGTGGGTGCGCGGTTCGACGTGTCGTTCTCGGGCAC
>JBGSJD010000223.1:0-5130 GCA_041742195.1 Hyphomicrobiaceae bacterium | reverse complement strand
CGTGGGCGCCGCCGTCGGCGCTGCATCCGACGATCCCCCCGCACGTGCCGCTGACGCTCGACGTGGTCGATACATGGACGGGGCGCTCGATCGGCGGTTGCCGGTATCACGTCGCGCATCCCGGCGGTCGGAACTTCGAGTTGTTCCCCGTCAATGCCTACGAGGCCGAGGGCCGCCGATTGGCGCGCTTCGAGGACACGGGACACACCGCCGGGCCGATGGTGACCGGACCCGTGCGCGTCAACGCGGACTACCCGCTGACGCTGGATCTCAGGCGGCGCTGACGTCTCGGGGCGTCGCGCGGCGGGAGGCCAAGGCGCGGCACGAGAAGTGTTGCAGATTTGTCAGCCGGGCGCTTCGAGCCATGTGCCGAGCGGGCCCGAAGTGGTTAACTATGCATAGCTTAGCGAATTGATTCGCAACATTGTCGTGCGCGATGGCCAAGTGCCTGGAACGTCCGGAAGGTGCGACTTCGGTGTGACACCGTCGCAGTCTTGGAGTGATATGATCTCGGAGAGTTGCTTGGCGGGCTTGTGTCGAGAACGCTCGTGCTCTCACCAGGAAAAGCGCACAGATGACCAGCGAAGCACGGCAAGGACCGGTGAGAGATATCGATCTGCTGCATGGCTATCGGCCCGCGACTGCCGGTCACGATGAACTCCTGGATGCGAACCGGGTCGCCAAGCCGCACTGGCGCACGCTGATCCGGGCCTTCGGAGAAATAGGACCGCGCGATCGCCTTGCCCGCGCCACCCGTCTCGATCGGCAAGTGAGAGAAACCGGCCTCGTTCACGACCTGTTTGCCGACCCGGACCGTCCGCGCCAGCAATGGCGGCTCAACCTGATGCCGCTCGTCGTCTCTCCGGGAGAGTGGGCCTGGCTCGAGGGGGCCATCGCGCAGCGCGCGAGGCTCTTCGATGCCATTCTTGCGGACATCTACGGCGATCAGGGCGTTCTCAGCAGCGGGCGCATTCCCCCGAGCCTGATCTTTTCGGACCCCTCCTATCTGCGCGCCTGTCACAGCGTCAAGCCGGCACGCGGACACCTCCTCTTTTACGCCGCGGATCTCGCGCGCAGCCCCGACGGGCAGTGGCGCGTCATCGACAACCACGCGGAAACGCCGGCGGGTGTCGGCTACGCAGTCGCCAACCGGGTGATGCATGCCGACGTGGCCGACGACGTGTTCGTCGAGTGCAACGCGCGACGGCTGTCGCGGCATTTCGTCGATCTGAGCGGCGCGCTCGCCGAACGGTCGGGGCGCACCGATCCCAATGTCGTGCTGCTGACGCCGGGGCCGGGACACGACGATTATTTCAGCCATGCCTATCTGGCGCGCTATCTGGACGTCGGGCTGGTGGAAGGCGGGGATCTCAAGTCGGTCGGCGGCGACGTCTACCTGAAGACGCTCGCGGGCCTGAAGAAGGTCGATGCCCTCATCCGCTGCATCGAAGGCGCGGACTGTGATCCGCTCGAGCTCAATCCGTCGAGCTTCAAAGGCCCGGCCGGTCTCGTGAATGTCTGCCGCAAATCGCCCGATCTCGTCGTCAACAGTCTCGGTGCGGCGATCGTCGAGAACCGGGGGCTCGGGCCGTATCTGCCGGCACTCTGCAGCCACCTGCTCGGCGAGGACCTGATCCTGCACGATGCGCCCCGGTGGTGGCTCGGCGATCCGGCTGCACGTGTGCATGTGGAGCAACGGCTCGGCAGCATGGTGATCCGGCCGTCGCGCGAAGGTACGGGGCGGCCGGGACAGGCGACCCGCGGACGTGCCGCGGTCGAGATGACGCCCGACGAGCGTGCGCGTCTGATCGACGAAATCAGCCAGAATGGCGAGAGGCTCGTCGCCGAGGAGCGCATGGGCGTCGGGACGATGCCGTCACTTTCGGCGCAGGGGCTGGTGCCGCGCGCCTTCGCGCTCCGGCTCTTCGCCGCGGCGGGCCGGAGCGGTTTTGCCGTCATGCCTGGCGGAATCGCCATGGGCGTCGATCCGAATGCGGCCGTGGCACTGAGTGCGGTGGACGGGGAGACGCACGACGTCTGGGTGCTCGGCGAGAAGTCGGAAGCCCAGCATTCGAGCTTGTGGCGGCCGCGGGTCGATACGGCCCTCGTGCAACGCTCGCAGCGGACGCTGCAAAGCAGCGTGGCCGACAACCTGTTCTGGCTCGGGCGTTATCTCGAGCGGGCGGACTGGGGGATGCGGGTCATCCGGGCCGGACTTGGCCGCCGGCTCGAGTATCTCGATTCCGGGCCCTCCCGGCATGGCGGCGAGCTTGTTCTCGAGCGCCTCATCATGAGGGGACGGGACCCGAACCGAAGCGATCCGGCGCTATCTGTGGCCGGTCGCCGGGCGGTGTCCCTCGCGGGACAACTGACGACGGATCGCACCAGCCACTACAGCCTGATCGGCTGCTTCGAAGGCATCTTCCGGATCGCCAACCTGACGCGGGACCGTCTCTCGCTCGAAGCGTGGCGGACACTGGCCGCGTTTCGCGTCGACGAGGCGTGGCGGCGGCGGATGGTCGATGCCAGCGCCAGCGAGCTGCAAGACGAGGTCGAGGACAAGCTGGCGCTCGTCGCGACGTTCAACGGCCATATGCACGAGAACATGACGCGGAATTTCGGCTGGTCGTTCCTGGACATGGGGCGGCGGCTCGAACGGGCCTACAACCTTTCGGACACACTCGAGCTGCTGTTTGCCGAGCGAGCGCCGGGTGACGACGAAAACGAGCGTCTCAATTTCATCCTGCGCCTCGCCGACAGCTACATCACATACCGGTCGCGGTACCGCCTGCAGCCCATGCTGCCGCTCGTTCTCGACCTCCTGCTGATGGACGAGACGAACCCGCGAAGCGTCGCCTATCAGCTCGCCAGTCTCGTCAGTCAGCTCGAGCGGCTTCCTCAGGCCAGCGAGGGCAACGCGATGTCGCGCGAGAGGCGCGTCGTGCTCGGCTTGCAGACGGCGGTGCGGCTCACCGACGTCAACGAAGTTGCGGCGGTCGATGCCGAGGGGCGTCGCGGCGAGATGCGGGCGCTGCTCGAGAAGGCGCTGATCGAGGTTCCCCAGATTTCGGACATGATCTCGCGACGGTATTTCAGGCTCATCGAGGATACGCCGCATCGGGCCGGCATGGCGCAGGGCACGCGCACATGATCTACGAGATCAGTCACCGGACGGCCTATCGCTACGAGTTCGAGGTGACGCAGTCGCAGCATCTCGCGCACCTCGCGCCGCGGCGTGTCGCCAGACAGAAAGTCATCCGCCACAGTCTCGTCGTCGAGCCCGCTCCGAGCTGGCGGAACGATTTCACGGACTATCTGGGCAACCCGGCGTCCATACTCGGCATCGACGAAGAGCATCGCGAGCTTGTCCTCCATGCCCGCTCGACCATCGACGTGAAGCCGCGTGCGACGGTCGATCTCGTCCATGGCTGTCCGTGGGAGCAGGTGCTCACGCGGCTGACGACGGGGAACGCCGAAATCGACCTCGACGTGGTGCAGTACGCGATGTCCTCGCCAGCGACGATACCGATCAAGGAGGCCATCGCCTACGGCGCCCCGTCGTTCACGCCGGGACGGCCGGTGATCGCGGCGGCGTGGGATCTGACGTGCCGCATCTTCTCGGAGTTCGCCTTCGACAGCCAGGCGACCGACGTGACGACGCCCGTCTCGGAGGTGCTCGCGAAGCGGCGCGGCGTCTGCTAGGACTTCGCGCATCTCGCGCTGACGTGTCTGCGGGCGCGGCGCGTGCCGGCGCGGTATGTTTCCGGCTACCTGCTGACGCGGCCGCCCGAGGGCAAGGAAAAGCTGCAGGGCGCCGATGCCTCGCACGCCTGGATCTCGGTGTGGACGCCCGAGGCGGGCTGGGTCGATCTCGATCCGACGAACAAGGTCGTGGTCGGTGACGAGCACATCACGTTCGCCTATGGCCGGGAGTACGGCGATGTCAGTCCGGTGAGCGGCGTGCTGCTGGGCGGCGGCACGCATTCCGTCGCCGTGGCGGTGGACGTCGACGCGCTCGACGACGCATGAGGCGCGTCAGCGGCGGGGCGGAGGTGCGGTGTTGACGTAGGACGGGCGCGCCGTCAGGCTCGCCAGATAGCGGCCGATCCCCGAATATCTCGACACCACCTCTGCGGCCGCCGGATACAGCATCGCGGTCGCGAGCATGGGCACGATGTTCATGTCTGCGTAGCTCAGGCGCCCGCCGGCGAGATACCCGGTCTCGGCTACGGCGCGATCGACGACCTGCATGCATTTGTCGATTTCGGGAAGCGCTGCGGAGATCCGCGCCGTATCGGGGCCCTTGGCCTTGTCGAAGAAGGCCGACGGGACCACGAACTCCCGCATGATCCAGCGGTCTACCTTGGCGTTGGTGTAGGAGACCCACTGCTCGACGAGGGCCGCACCGAGCGCGTCCTCGGGGATGAACTTCGGGCCCGGAAAGGCCTTGTCGATGTAGGTGGCGATCGCTTTCGACTCGAAGAGGGCGATGTCGCCATGGCGCATGACCGGCACCTGACCGGCGGGATGGATGGCCAGCACCTCGGGCGACTGCGGGCGAGCGGACGTGTGCGTGTAGGCGACGCCCTTCTCCTCGCAGAGCATGCGCAGGGAGCGCACGAAGTTCGAGAACGGAACACCGATGATCTCGAGGTCTGCCATGGTCGATGTCTCCGCTGGATGGGCGTTGCGATGCGAGGTGGTGGTCAGCCTACGACGGCGTCGGGTATCGCATCAATTCCCGGCCGATAGGGCTTGATGTCGACGAGGGGCGTGCCGTCGAGAAAATCGATGGCGTCGATTGCGACGATGCCGCGGGCGTGATCGACCGACAGGATCCGCGCGACCGTGAGACCGATCGGATTGGGACGCACGGGCGAGCGAAGCGCGAAGACGCCGCGCGGGGCGTCGGCGTGGGGCGGGTGGATCACGATGGGGTCGCGACGGGCGCGATGCAGCCACGCCAGTACGACGACGTGACTGAAGCGTTCCAGGCCGTCGAGACCAGGGCGGAACGGCGGGTCGATCTCGAGATGAGAGGCCTCGCCCGATGCGCGCGCCTCCGTCGGGTTCTTCGGTCGGGGCGCGTCGGGCCGCCATGGTGAGCGCACGCGCCCGATGAAAACGAGG
>JBGSJD010000222.1:0-3932 GCA_041742195.1 Hyphomicrobiaceae bacterium | reverse complement strand
CGCGTCGCGCTGAGCCGTTCCGAGCGGCGCATGGCGGCCGTGCGCAGCAGGCCGGGATCGTCCGTCATGCTGAAAAGGGTCCAGGGATCGACGGCGACCGTCGTCGTCCTGACGGCGTCGACCAGCCGGCGCTCGTGCCCGGCCAATCCGTTCCAATCCAGAAGCGCGCGCTTCGTGTGAACGAGCTTCTCGACCGCCTCCCAATCCGACGGACGGCGGGCCACAAGCTCGTCGAGCAGCGGCAATGCCTCGGCGTAGCGACCGCGCTTGCCGAGCAGGAAGGCGAGATTGGCCAGCGCCAGTGTGTTGGCGGGGCCGAGACGCCGGGCCGCGGACAGACTTTCGATGGCGGCGTCGTCGCGACCCTGGGCGACGTCGACCAGCGCCGCTGTCACGTGGGCCTCGTCAGATAGCGGATTGGCCGTGCGGAACGCCGCCGCTTGCGCCTCGGCTTCCGGCGCGCGGTCCAGCGCCAGAAGCGCCAGACACAAGCGGTGGTTCGTCTGGGCGTGGGACGGCGTGAGGCCCAGGGCCTTCCCATAGGCGTCGACGGCCTTCTCGCGGCTGCCCGCCTGCTCATGGGCACCCGCCAGATTGACCCAGACCGCCAGCGCCTCGGGCCGGAGTGTCGCCGCGCGCTCCAGATGCCGGATGCCGTCGACGAAGCGGCCGTCCATGACGCGGGCCACGCCGAGAAGATGCTCGACGTCGAAGTCGTCCGGGCGGTGGCGCGCGATGTCCTTCAGCAGGCGTGCGGCAGGGCCGCACCGACCCGCCTCGACCATGCGAACCGCCTCGGCCATGGCTGCGTTCAGCTCGACTCGTCCCGGTCTCTCGGTGAGCTTCACGCGCGACCTCCTCCTGCTGCCTGTCGATGCCTAACGGGCGACGAGGATGGCCGCAAGCCGGGGTCGTCCGCCGGGCATGATCCTTCAGGCCGCGTGCGTGGCCAGCGGCTCGGTGAGGACGGCATAGAGCGCTGCCCGATCGCGGGCGGCACGGAGCTTCTCGAGGGTCATCGGATCGCGCAGAACGCGCGAAATGCGGGCGAGCGCCTTCAGGTGGTCGGCGCCTGCCTGCTCGGGGGCCAGCAGCACGAACACCAGGTCGACAGGCTCGCCGTCGATGGCGTCGAAATCGATCGGCTCGTCGAGCTGGGCGAAGACCGCCGAGATCCGGCTCAGTCCGCGCAGGCGTGCGTGAGGTATCGCTATGCCGCGGCCGACAGCCGTCGAGCCGAGCCGTTCCCGCTGCAGCAAGGCGTCGTAGATCTGACGCTCGTCAATCCCTGTGAGGTTTGCGGCCCGGTGCGACAGATCCTGCAAGGTCTGCTTCTTGTTCTTCAGTCTCAGAGCGGCAAAAGTGCCTTCCGGCCGCAATAGATCGCCCAAGTCCATTCCCATGGCCTTTCCAACCAGCGCGTTGCGAATGCCCGAGTCGGGCCGATTCGCACCGGCCCTGCTGCTCGTCAGACATCACCGCGGCTGCAATTTTTTGCTTCGTCGAAAAGATCTTACGCCACTGCGCTCAGGCGCAAATCCGGCCGATCGACGTGTGCAACTCAGCGGAACCTAGTCAGACGGTGAACCGCTGTCAAACTGGTAATCCCGACTTGAAGCGCTTGATTTCAAGGCAACACGCGCGACGGCCTGACAATGCATCTTTTTCTCGCGCCGACGCTGGACAGACGACGGGATGCGGAGCGCTTCACGGTATTTTGCAACCGTCCGCCGCGCGATCTCGATACCTTCGCGGCCCAGGACCTCGACCAGCTTGTCGTCGGACAGCACGTCCTCGGGATTCTCGGCGTCGATCAGCGCCTTGATGCGATGCCGGACAGACTCCGACGAGTGCGCCTCGCCGTCGCCCGCCGATGCAATGGCCGAGCTGAAGAAGTACTTCAGCTCGAAGATGCCGCGCGGGGTCTGCATGTACTTGTTCGAGGTGACGCGGCTCACCGTCGATTCATGCATCTTGATGGCATCGGCGATGGTGCGCAGGTTCAGCGGACGCAGATGCTGGACGCCGTAGACCAGGAACTGATCCTGCTGGCGCACGATCTCCTCGGCGACCCGCAGGATGGTGCGTGCCCGCTGATCGAGGCTCTTGACCAGCCAGTTGGCGCTCTGCAGGCATTCCAGCAGAAAGTCCTTGTCCTGCGGGGTGCGGGCCGTCCGGTTGACCCGCGTATAGTAGATGCGATTGACGAGGACGCGGGGCAGCGTCTCGCTGTTCAATTCGACGATCCAGCTGCCGTCGCTGCCCATGCGCACCAGAACGTCCGGTACCACGGGCTCGATCTGGATGCCGCCGAACTCAAGACCGGGCTTGGGATTGAGCCGCCGGACCTCGGCAATCATGTCGGCCATATCCTCGGCGTCGGCGCCGACCGCCTTGCGAAGCCCCGCGAGATTGCGGCTCGCGAGCAACGGCAGGTTGTCGAGGAACAGCTCCATCATCGGGTCGAGACGGCCACGATCGCGCAACTGCAGAGCAAGGCATTCCCGGAGATCGCGGGCAAAGACGCCGGCCGGCTCAAAGGTCTGGAGGACACCAAGGACGGCGTCGAGATGGGGGCGGCCAACACCCAGTCGGTCGGCCACCTCGTCCATGTCCGCCCGCAGATACCCGGCGTCATCGACCATGTCGATCAGATGGGCGCCGATCATGCGGTCGATGGCATCCGTCAAGGCGAGACCAGCCTGAGTCTGGAGGTGATCGCGCAGGGACACCTGCCCGGTTGCATAGTCCTCGATATTGGAGGCTTCGTCCGAGCTACCGCGGCTGCGCTCGGAAGATCCGACGCGATCCGACGACGCGCCGAGGCCGGGGCCCAGGTCGTTGGCGCCAGCCTCCGGGAACGCATCGGCAGCGTCGCTATCGAGGTCGCGGGTCGCGGTTTCGACGGGGGCCGTGAAGTCGAGCGCGGCATCGGGTTCGGCTGGTCCGGCCGGCGCTGCATCGGGCGTGGGCCGCTCGGCGGGTGCCTCGGGCTCGAGCTCAAGTAGCGGGTTGCGCTCGAGTTCGCCTTCCACGAAGGCGCTCAATTCCAGATTGGAGAGCTGCAACAGGCGAATGGCCTGCTGAAGCTGCGGCGTCATGACGAGCTGCTGGCTCTGTCTGAGCTCTAGCTTCGCCGAAAGCGCCATTGCCTCTCCTCACGCCGACCCGCTTATTCCCCAAGTTGCGTCAGGAATAGGCCACTGCCGTTAACCGAACATGTCTCCCAGGTAGACGCGACGCACGTCCTCGTTGGAGATGATTTCCGAAGGACTACCTTGTGTCAGAACTTGGCCCTCGGCAATGACGTACGCCCTATCGACGAGCGACAGGGTTTCCCGGACGTTATGATCGGTGATCAAAACGCCGAGCCCCCGCTGCTTCAGATGGCGTACCAACTGCTGAATGTCGCCGACCGCGATCGGGTCGATGCCGGCAAAGGGCTCGTCCAGCAACATGTAGGACGGGCGGGAGGCCAGCGCACGCGCAATTTCGCAGCGGCGACGTTCACCGCCCGACAGGGCCATCGACGGGCTCTTGCGCAGCCGCGTGATATGGAACTCCTCGAGCAGGCTATCGAGCTGCTCCTTCCGCTTCTTGCGGCTCGGCTCGACCAGTTCGAGGATGGCCATGATGTTCTGCTCGACGGTCAGACCGCGAAAAATCGACGCCTCCTGAGGCAGATAGCCGATTCCGAGGCGGGCGCGGCGGTACATCGGCAGGCGCGTGACGTCGCGACCGTCGATGGTGATGCGGCCGGCGTCGGCCGCGACCAGCCCGGTGATCATGTAGAAGACCGTCGTCTTGCCGGCGCCGTTCGGGCCGAGCAAGCCCACCACCTCGCCGCGGGCCACCGAAAGGCTTACGCCCTTGACCACGCGGCGCTTGCCGTAGCTCTTCTGCACGCCCTCGCCGGTCAGCCAGCCCGAGCC
>JBGSJD010000221.1:0-4687 GCA_041742195.1 Hyphomicrobiaceae bacterium | reverse complement strand
CGCAGCTCACGGATCCGCAGGGCCGCAGCTATTTCCTCGCGCAGGTGGCGCTCGCGGACGGCGAAGTCGAGAAGCTGCCGCCGGGCTTCGCCCTGGTGCCGGGGATGCCGGCCGAGGTCTACATCGAGACCGGCGCGCGCTCGATCCTCAGCTATTTCGTGAAGCCGCTGACCGACGTGCTGTCCCGGGCCTTCCGCGAAAGCTGACGCGGAGGCCGCTCTACCGGATCTATGCGGCCACCATGCCTCGGTGGGCGAGGCTTGCGTCGATGCGGTCGATCACGGCCTGCAGCTCGCTTGCGGGAACGGGGCGCGAGAAGAGATAGCCCTGCACCGCATCGCATCCGGCGGCCGCCACGCGCTCGAGATGGTCCGTCGTCTCGACGCCCTCCGCGACTGTGGTCATCGAAAGGCTCGAGGCGAGACGCGCGACGGCGCCGACGATGGCCTCGCAGTTGCGCCGCTGGGGCAACTCGCGGACGAACGACTGATCGATCTTGATCTTGTCGAACGGGAAGCTGCGGAGATGCGAGAGGCTGGAGTAGCCGGTGCCGAAGTCGTCGAGCGAGATCGCGATGCCGAGGTCGCGCAGTCCATGCAGAACGGCGAGGGTCGCCGGATCGTCGCCGAGCAGAAGCGTTTCCGTCACTTCGAGCTCGAGGCGTTCCGGGGCGAGGCCCGATGCGGCGAGCGCTTCGCTTGCGATCGAGGAGAGACTGGGGCCGGCGAACTGGGCGACGGAGAGGTTCACGGCCACCGTCATGTGGGATGGCCAACCAGCCGCAGTCCGGCAGGCCTCGGCCAGTGCCCACGCGCCGATGCCGTCGATGAGGCCGGTCTGCTCGGCCAGTGGGATGAATTCGGCCGGCGAGACCATGCCGCGCTCCGGATGGCGCCAGCGGAGCAATGCCTCGCAGCCGGAGACCCTGCCGGTCTTCAAGGAGACGATCGGCTGGTAGTGCAGGGCCAGCTCACCGCGCTCCACGGCATGGGCGAGATCGGTCTCCAGGGCGCGGCGGGTCTGCACCTGGTTCTGGAACTCGGCGTCGAAGAGGCAGATGGTGCCGCGCGTGCTGGATTTCGCGCGATAGAGGGCGAGATCCGCGTTCTTCATGAGCGTGCTCGCCGCGTTGCCGTGCGCTGGTGCGAGGGCGATTCCGATGGAGCCGCCGATCTCGATCTTGTGGCCGTTGACGAGGAAGGGCTCGTGTAGTGCTGCGAGGATGCGGGTCGCGAAGGCACGGGCTGCGGCCTCGTCCGGGCTTCCCGACTGGATGATCGCGAACTCGTCGCCGCCGAGACGGGCGACCACGTCACCCTGCCGCGACGTGTCGCGCAGGCGATTGCCGACGGCTACGAGCAGGCTGTCGCCGGTCGGGTGGCCCCACGTGTCGTTCACCTCCTTGAAGCGGTCGAGATCGATGGCGCAGAGCGCGAAGCCGGATCCCGTCGTCAGGCGATGCGTGGCATCGTCGAGGCGCTCGCGGAACTGGTGCCGGTTGGCGAGGCCGGTCAGCGTATCCTCGCTGGCGAGGCGTCGGACACGCTCGGCCGCGGCCTCGCGCTCGGTGATGTCCTCGTGCAGCGCCACCCAGCCGCCCCACGGCAACGGCTTGATCACGACCTCGATGGTGCGGCCGTCTTTCATGGTCTGCTTGACGCGACCGACGTCGAACGTCTGCGTGAGGTCGCGGAGGGCGTTGTCGAGGGCGTCGTTGCCCTCCGCTTCACGTCCAGCGAGGCCCGCCGAAATGCGGCTGCGATGCTCCATGATGCGATCGAAGGGGATGCCGGGCGCGCCGAGTTCGTCGGGCAGGTCATAGAGGCGCAGGTAGGTGGCGTTGCAGACGACGAGACGCTCGTTCGCGTCGAACATGGATAGTCCGCGAGTCATGTTGTTCAGGGCGATGTCGAGCCAGCGGTTCAGCTCCTGCAGCTTCCTCTGCTGATCGAGGATCTGGCCGGCGTGGGCGCGGAACACGCTGACGGCCGTCGCCATTGATCCGAGTTCGTCCTGCTCGCCGACGCCTTCGATCTCGATCGTGATGTCGTTCTCGGCGAGGCGCATCATGGCGAGCGAGATCCGCTCGAGGCGCTGCAACATGCGGCGCAACAGGACCAGCGCCAATGGCCCGATCAGAAGGCAGGCGAGAAGCCCGATGGCCGCGACCCAGTTGACGAGCGTTCGGGCGCTCGCCGTCAGACGGCGGGCATCGCGCTCGGCGAGGGCGATCCGCTCGCTGCGATGGGCGCGGACGACCTGCTGCTGGCGCTCAGCCTCGGCAATATAGGCCCGCAGGGCTGCGGTGGGGGCCTCCGGCGCGGTCCGCGATGCATTGAGGGCCACGAGGTGCGTCAGCCGCCACAGTTCGGGCAGGCCCGACGTCATGGTGGCCGAGAAGCGCGCGTCGGTCCGGGCGACCAACTTCATGATGTGGTCCGAGACCGCGGTCGCCTTATCCCTCTGGGCCTGGCGTTGGACGTCGTCCGCCAGCCCCGGTATGGCCTCGACGAGGCGGCGATGTTGCTCGAGAAGCTGCTCGGTCTCGCTCGCCAGTACGGCCTCGATCAGGCCGGGACCATACGATTGCTCGGCGGCGCGGCGGGTGCTGCTCGCGAAATAGATGGACACCGCTGCCAGCGCGACCACGGCGCCGAGGGCCAGGGCGCCGATGAGATACAACCGACCGGCGATCGTGCCCGTGAGTTTTTTCAGCACCACGGGAATGCACCTCGTGGTGGTGCGCCGGCAGGCGTGTTCCGGTCGTCGATCTTGTCGAAAAAAGCCATCCTCGAGACGCCTCGGTCCGGTGGTCGCTCTCGACGTGGAGGAGCGATTGTTGCAGTGTTGCAATCAGGGATTGTATGATGTGAGTGTGAATTTCAATCTAAGGTGGAGTTACGCATTGATGGAAATGATTGACGAAAATGCTGGTTGGTCCTGGAGACCGCGCGCCGCGGGAGGCCGTCGGCGGCACCATGGGAAATCCTCGGCCTGGACCGACCAGTTGGATGGCGTCCAGGGAGACGTCGCTGAGAGGGGGCGTGATGGTAGCGGTGTGACCGATCCATGGGCCGTAAATTGAATCGAGGAATCTTCCTTGCAATGTTCCAGATGAACCCGCCCGCTGTGGGTACTCACTCATAAGGTAGTTCTGCTCGCGGTTCGTCCTCGTTGGACCTCTTGGCAAACTCGGCCGGTGTGAGCCCGGCAAGGCTCGTGTGCGGCCGGTCGTGATTGTAGTCGATCCGCCATGCCTCGATGATCTCGCGGGCGTGACGGACTGAGCGGAACAGGTGCTCGTTGAGGCACTCGTCCCGAAGCCGGCCGATGAAGCTCTCGGCAAACGCGTTCTGCATCGGCTGCGAAATGCCGTGTCGACGGCACACGTCCGCCGTCTTGGCCCCCGCCTCCTGCTCCTTCAGGATCGCGATGATCTGCTCGTCCGTAAACCTGCTCTTGCGCATAACGTCCGTCTCCGTGGGGTGACGGACTCTACATCAGATCGGGGACACTCCAGGGGGCAAGGTCAACAATCGCCGCAATCGCGCAGGCGCATCAAGAGCATCGCATCCCGCGATCGGGGGGGTACTCTAGTTCGATCGACGTTTGACTGTCTCTGCGCCATAATCCATCGAGGCAAGACATCGGGGCTCCTGAGGTCTGCTACTCCTGCGCGACCCCAGACTTGGTTGCTACCCCAAACCCACAATTAGGTAATTGCGTAAGCCATTGAAGTTAAATGGTGCGGTTGGCGAGGGGCGTTCCTCCCACGGTCCCGAGCGCGAAGGCGACGGTCCTCGAACCCGTAAGGCTTTTGAGCCTCAGGTTTTCAGCCTGGGATCAGGTCAGAACTCTGCAGTCGCGCTGACATCTGCTCGTCCTGCGTGAACAGAATCAGACCCCACGCGATCTGTGCTCTATGAGGGATGGTAGCAGGTCGCGCAAACGGTAGCGAAAGCCAAGCATGGCATCGCATGTCCGAACATGGGAACGCCTAAATTCTGCTACCCATGCGCTACCCAGCCGGGTGTTCTGGGTAGCAAGCGCCGAGCTAAGTGCTTGAATAGGTTGGTTGCGGGGAGAGGATTTGAACCTCTGACCTTCAGGTTATGAGCCTGACGAGCTACCGGGCTGCTCCACCCCGCGTCACCTGTTCTACGAAACGACGGTCGCGCCGATGGCCTGTCATCGGCGTTGCCTTCCCAGATCTCACCTGACGGTGCCGGCCTGCGCCAGAGGCGATCGGCCAGCTCGGGATGTCGTCTCGCAACGCCGGTCTTATAGCAGGTTTATCGACGAGGGGAACACCTTTCATGAAGCTTTTTCGACGGGGTGATCGTGCCCCTGTCAGGAGGCAGCGCGGGGCTTGCCGGGAGCAGGGGAATTCGCGACAGGCAGGCCCGGCAGATGGTCCTTCGCGAGGACATGTTCGACGTCCCAGCCGAAGGCCCTGAAGACGCCCGGGCGCGTCACATAGCGCTCGACGAGATCGGGAATGGCGTAGTTGCGCTCGGTGTCGAGCAGCAGGGCGCGCGCCTTGCCCGGCGTCGCGGGATCACGCACCGCGACGTCGACGGTCAATGTCGAATGGCCGACCTCGACCGCAACCTCGGCGCCGCCCGCGGCGTGGCGGTCCGCCAGCTTGAGGGCCAGCGGGTCGATTCCAAGGCCTCTAACAACACAG
>JBGSJD010000220.1:0-3737 GCA_041742195.1 Hyphomicrobiaceae bacterium | reverse complement strand
GGCTGAAAAAAGTACCGTCATTAGCCTCAGTCGCTATGACGGTACTTTCGATTTTCCGGATGATCAACGGGGGCGGGGTCCGTCAGCAGGCACGACAGACGCGTTTGATGCCCACCGATAGATCTTGATAGGTCTTGGCTCGAATATTTTTGTTTTTCAGGTGGTTACGTCGTATTCTGGCGTAGTTTCGGATACTCTCGGATGGGCAAAAATTATTCCCATTCGATGGTGCCGGGCGGTTTTGACGTCACGTCGTAGACGACGCGGTTGATGCCGCGCACCTCGTTGATGATCCGGGTCGCCGTCCGCCCGAGCACGTTCATGTCGAACGGGAAGAAATCGGCGGTCATGCCGTCCGTCGAGGTCACGGCGCGCAGCGCGCAGACGTGATCGTAGGTGCGCGCGTCTCCCATCACGCCGACCGTGCGCACCGGCAACAGCACGGCGAACGCCTGCCAGATCGTGTCGTAGAGCCCGGCCTTGCGGATTTCGTCGAGATAGATGGCGTCGGCCTTGCGCAGGATGTCGAGCTTCTCGACGGTCACCTCGCCGGGGCAGCGAATGGCGAGGCCTGGCCCCGGGAACGGATGCCGCCCGACGAACGCCTCGGGGAGCCCGAGTTCGCGTCCGAGCGCGCGCACCTCGTCCTTGAACAGCTCCCGGAGCGGCTCCACGAGCTTCAGGTTCATCCGCTCCGGCAGCCCGCCGACATTGTGGTGCGACTTGATCGTCACCGACGGCCCGCCCGTGAACGACACGCTCTCGATCACGTCGGGGTAGAGCGTGCCTTGGACAAGATATTCCGCACCACCAATACGCTTCGCTTCCGCCTCGAACGTCTCGATGAACAGCCGCCCGATCGTCTTGCGCTTCTGCTCCGGGTCCGACACGCCCTCGAGCGCCCCGAGGAACTGCGCGCTCGCGTCGACGTGAATGAGCGGGATGTTGTAGGTGTTCCGGAACAGCCGCACGACCTCGTCGGCCTCGTTGAGGCGCATCAGGCCATGGTCGACGAAGATGCAGGTCAGCTGCTCGCCGATCGCCTCGTGGACGAGCACGGCCGCGACAGCGCTGTCGACGCCGCCCGAAAGACCGCAGATGACCCTGGACGAGCCGACCTGCGCCCTGATCTTCTCCACTTCGCTCGACCGGAAGTGCTTCATCGTCCAGTCACCGGGCAGGCCCGAGATCTTGCGGACGAAGTTCCGGATGAGCGCCGCGCCGCGCGGCGTGTGCGCGACTTCCGGATGGAACTGCACGGCATAGTGCTGGCCCTTGTCGTCCGCGATTGCCGCGAACGGCGCCCCTTGCGAGACCGCGACGACGCGGAACCCGTCGGGCAGTCGCGTCACCCGGTCGCCGTGGCTCATCCACACGGTGTCGCGGTCGCCTTTGGCCCAGACGCCCTCGAACAGCGCGCAGTCGTCCACGACCTCGATCTCGGCCCGTCCGAACTCGCGATGATGCCCGCCTTCGACCTCGCCGCCCATCTGCGAGACCATGGTCTGCTCACCGTAGCAGATGCCGAGCACTGGCAGGCCGGCCTTGAACACCCAGTCGGGGGCCCGCGGCGTCCCCATCTCGGTGACGCTGGCTGGCCCTCCCGAGAGGATCACCGCCTTGGGGTTGAGACGCGCCCGGGCCTCTTCCGCCCGGTTGAATGGGACGATCTCGGAGTAGGCCCCGGCCTCGCGCACGCGACGCGCGATGAGCTGTGTCACCTGGCTGCCGAAGTCGATGATGAGCACGGTATCTGTCATGCTGCTTGCTAGACCAGCGCGTGCGCCAAGGCAATGCGTCCGAATGCGGGTGTGGGGGCCTCTGCTGGGCCAATCGAAGGGGCCGACAGCGTGCGCGGAAACTGCTAGTCTTGTCGTCATGCGTCGTGGCCCGGCCGAGACCCGGCACCGGAGCCGCCGCAATGCTGGGGATCGTTCGACATGAAGCGCTCAGGAACCGGGGCCGAGGCCATGGCCGACCTAGCCTTCACGGCAGCCACGATGCCGCCCGCCGAGGCCCTGAAACGGCTCACCTATTGCGAGATCGGCGTCGATCCCGCGATCCCCCTTCTGGCGCTCCTCTCGCGTCGGGAGGAACTCGCGGAGACGTTGCTTGCGGAGCTGTCGCTCACGGCTGACGAACTTGAGGCGCGCGTCGAAGCCGAGCCGGACGAGCGCCACGCCTATTTCCTGCAGACGATCGCGCTCTACGCCCTGGCGGAGTGGCAGGAGCCGCGGGCTTTCGATCGCCTCGTCCATTATCTCGGAGAGGACTCCGAGGCGGCCGCCGAGCAGTTGGGCGACATCGTCACCGAGGATCTGCATACGATCCTGGGTCGCACCTACGGTGGCGGCGATCTCGGGGCCCTGAAGGCCATCATCGAGAACGTGGACGCGGAGCCCTTCGTCCGTCACGCCTGCCTCTTGAGTCTTCACGTCATGATGCTGCTCGGCAAGCTGCCGCGCGCCGACGTGGTGGCCTACTACGCGCATGTGGCCGAAACCCTCAAAGGCCCCGACAACGAGCACTGGGCCGACCTGATCGTCCTGACGCTCGCAAGTCTGCGCGAGGCCACGCTCGCCCCGGCCATCGAGGCCTGGTTCGAGGCCGGTCTCGTCGACGAAGGCTATGCCGACCGCGCGGAGGTGGCGCGCGTGACCGCCGACAACAGTGGGCGCATCGAAGAGGATCTCCTGCGCCCATCGGTGTTCACCAGCCTCGCCGAATACCTGTGCGGCTGGGACTGGTTCAACTCGACCGACCCCGCCGAGTTCGCCGTCGCTGGACCAGGGTCCGGCGCCGAAGAGACCGACGACCGGGAACCGATCCAGCCCTACATCCGCGAGAGCCGCAAGATCGGCCGCAACGAGCCATGCCCCTGCGGCAGCGGCAAGAAATACAAGAAGTGCTGCCTGATCGAGTGATCTGCTGGAAGGCCCGCCACGCCGCGTCTTGCTGACCGCCGGGCTGGAGCCGTCGCATTCGCTTGTGCTAGGCTGGCCGCAATCTTGGAGAACACGATGAACGAGACCACGAAGTCAGCCGACCAGTCTGCGCCGCACGCCCACGCCCACACGCACGAGGACGATTGCGGCTGCGGGCATGATCACCATCACCATCATCACGGCCACCACCATGGCCCGGTTGCCACGTACCAGCGCGCCGCGCCGAAGATTGGCCGCAACGACGCGTGCCACTGCGGCAGCGGCAAGAAGTACAAGAAGTGCTGCCTGGAGCACGAACGCGCCTGAATCAGGTTTTTGGGGTGCGGCATTAACAATGTAGTTCAGATGGTTGAAATGGACGGTTGAGAAATCGCTACACTTCGGTCCGATCTCTTCTCAGAGCGGAGCCCGGACCGTCATGCGTCTTCCAACTCTCCTTCTCGTTGCGGCTGCTGCGGCGGCACTGCCCCATCAGGTCGCGGCGCAGTCGGCCTCGACGACCCGCATCGAGACCCGGCCGTTCTACGGCGCCACCGTGACCCTGGAGGAGGGCGTTCGCGTCTTCCGTCCGTTGCCGTCCCATGATCGCGTGATCATCAATCCCGGTGGTGCCACGCCGCTGAACCTCTCGTTCGAGGAAAAGAGCCACACGTCGCACCACTATGGCCACGGCCATGAGCCGTCGGCGGGCGCGCACGGCGGCTACGGCGCCTCCGGCGTCCTGCCCTATAGTGGTGGCCGGCACGTCGGTCACCGATCGGCGCGACCGGGCCGGTCCGACATGCTCGGCGG
>JBGSJD010000219.1:0-3190 GCA_041742195.1 Hyphomicrobiaceae bacterium | reverse complement strand
GCGCTGCTGGGCGGCGTACTCTCCGGCGCGCCCATCGTCCGCATGATCGCGACCCACGGCCACACCGACCACGTGGGCCTCGCGGGCTGGCTCTCGGAGAAGTCGGACGAGCCGCCATACTTGATCACGCTGACGGAGTGGCTCGCGGCCCAGATGCGGGTCGAGGAGGCCCGCACGCCGCTCGGGACCCATGCCCTGCGCTTCCTAGAGCGTCACGGCTGTGATCCCGAGACCGTCGCCTCGTTCGGCGACGATCGGCGCCGGACTCTCACCTACATGGAGCCGCTACCCCAGGCGATCATTCGGCTGCGCGACGGCGACGAGGTGCGTTTCGGCGGCCGCAGCTGGCGGGTGATGGTCTGCGGCGGCCACGCTGCCGCCCACGCGTCGTTCTGGTGCGCGGAGGAGAAGATCCTCATCGCCGGCGACCAGGTGCTCTCGAAGATCTCGCCGATGATCGGCGTCTTCCCACCGGAGCCGGAAGCCAATCCGCTGGCCGAGTATCTCGCCTCCCTCGACCGTTTCCGTGACCTGCCGCCGGACGCGCTGGTCCTGCCGTCTCACGGGCTGCCGTTCCACGGCCTCAGGGTGCGCGTCGAGGAACTGGCCTACCATCACGAGCTGCGCCTGACCGCCCTTCATGGCCTCATGCAGACGCGGTCGACGACCATGCACCTCGCCCACGGCCTCTTTCCGAAGGCCGTCGCGGACGGCCAGGGCCGCCATGCCTTTGCCGAGACACTGGCCCACGCCCACTATCTGCTCGAGACGCGCGCGGCCGAGCGCCGGACGGCCGCCGACGGCAAGATCGTCTTCGCCCAGTCCTGACCCCACACCCGTCCGCCGCCCCTGAAACGAAAACGGCTCCCGCAAGGGAGCCGTTTCCGTTGGCGGTCGCTTGCGACGCTCAGCTGCGGCCGACGTTGCGGCCGCGGACCGGAACGCCGAATTCCTTGTGGCAGACGTCGGCCAGCACGGCGACGCCCTCGCGGATCTGAGCTTCCTCCGGGTTGGCGAAGCAGAGCCTGAGCCGCGACTTCGAATAGCCCTGGTCGGTCGCCCACTCGACGCCCGGATTGAGCGCCACGCCGGCTTTCGCCGCCGCCTGGAACAGCCTGAGCGTATCCACCTCGTCCGGGAGCTTCACCCAGAGGAAGATGCCGCCATCGGGCTTCTCGAACTCGGCCGCTGTCCCGAACTCCGCCGACAGCGCCTCGATCAGCACGTCGGCCTTCCGCTTGAGCCGCTTGCGCAGGTCCTTGACGTGCGTGTCGAAGTGCTTCGACGCATACTCAGCCAGGATCATCTGTTCGAGAGCGCCCGAGCCGGCGTCCGTCTTGAGCCCGAGAATGTTGCCCATCAGCGGCCAGCTCGCGACGAGATAGCCGAGCCGGAGCGCCGGCGCGATCGACTTCGAGAACGAGCCGATGTGAATGACCTGGTTGTTGCCGGCCCCCGCGAGCCCGCGCAGGGCAGCCGGACGCTCGCCGGTCCACGTCAGGTCCGCGTAGCACTCGTCCTCGAAGATCGGCACGCCGTGCTTCGCCGAAAGCGCCAGGATCTCGCGCCGACGGCCCTCGCTCATCACCGTGGCCGTGGGGTTCTGCACCGTCGGGATGGTGTAGACGTATTTCGGCTTGATGCCCTTCGCCGCAAGCTCGTCGAGCGCGTTCGAGAGCGCGCTGACGCTCATGCCGTCGTGGTCGACCGGCACGCCGACAATGTTGGCCTTCGCCCGCTTCAGGCGGGTGATTGCGCCGCCGTAGTTGGCCTGCTCGATGATGGCCGTGTCACCCGGCGCGATCAGCAACTGATTGACGAGGTCCATGCCCTGCAGCGAGCCGGACGTGATGAGGATGTCGTCGGTCGTGCAATCGATGCCGGCGTCGGCCTTCAGCTTGCGCACGAGGAAGGCGCGGAGCGGCAGATACCCTTGCGGGCCGCTCTCGAGCCCGTAGGTGGCGAGCGTCCGGCCCTCGCGCGCAAGGACCGCGTCAGCCGCTGCCCGGAGCCCGTCGACGGGAATGCTCGCGGAGTCGTTGTGCCCACCGACGAAGTTGTACTTCGGGAAGCCGCCGTACTTGACGGCAGCCGGCGGCAGACCCGGCGCCAGCAGATTGGCGTAGTCGAACGGTGCGGCAGACATCGACGATCCTCGTTGGCTGTTGAGATGCGCCAACTGTGGACCGCCGCCGCCCCCTTGTCACCCGTCGAGCTGCCATCCCCCGTCGTCGAGGCGGCAGGCGATGCTTTCGATCCGCCGCGAACGCGCCGCATCGTTGAGCGTCACCACGATGTGCCGGCAGATGCGACCGATCGAATCCCGGAACGACTGCGTCGGCTGGACGAGGCCCGACAGGCGCCCGCCGCGGCGGTACCAGACGTACGTGGAGCCGTCCCCGACTTCCGTCAGAGCCAGATGCACGGCTTCGAGAGCCGCGGCTTCGTCCTTCGCATCGAAGATCGACCGCACTTCACCGATCGCGGCGCTGGCCGTCGCGTGATCGGCCTGCGCCGAACCGGCTACCGCCTCCTGATGCGCGAGGCCGCCTCCTTCGAGCGCATCCCCGCCGGTCGCAGGCGGAATGAGCGCTGTCGACATCAGGAACACGAGAGAACCGGCAAGGCATTGCCGGGCAACGCGACGCAACATGAAACGCATGGTTGGACTCGACACTCGGGACTGACCGGGGCTAAGCGATCCGGAGACGCCACAGACGACGTATGCATTGTCGATCAGTGTTGGTTAACACCCGGTTGCAGCGTCGACCGGTAGCCGGATGCCATCAGCCATGAGCGAAACCCCGTCGAATTCTCCCGCGCCGGACGACTTCACCGCCGCGAACGAGCCATTCCAGATGTTCGAGGCGTGGATGGCCGAGGCCGAGAAATCCGAGCCGAACGACCCCAATGCCATGGCGCTGGCGACCGTGGCACCCGACGGGCTGCCGAACGTCCGCATGGTGCTCCTGAAGGGCCTCGACCCTGCCAGCTCCGGCCACGAGCGCGGCTTCGTGTTCTACACCAACCTCGAAAGCGCCAAGGGACGCGAGCTGGCGGCCGCCGGCAAGGCAGCCCTCCTGTTCCACTGGAAGTCCTTGCGCCGGCAGGTCCGGGTACGCGGTCTGGTGTCGGCGGTGAGTGCCGCCGAGGCCGATGCCTATTTCGCCTCCCGTGCGCGCGGCTCGCG
>JBGSJD010000218.1:0-3520 GCA_041742195.1 Hyphomicrobiaceae bacterium | reverse complement strand
CGCGACCCGCTGCTGCTCACCGCCGGAAAGTTGTGCCGGGTAATGCTCGAGCCGCCCCTCGAGGCCCACTTCCGCAAGCGCCGCGCGGGATTTCTCCCGCGCCCGCTCGGCGCCGCGAAACTCGAGCGGCAGCGCAACGTTCTCGAGGGCGGTCATGGTCGGCACGAGATGGAACGACTGGAATACGATGCCGATCGTCTGCCCGCGCAGTTTGGCAAGCTCGTCCTCGCTGAACCGGCCGAGGTCTTGCCCGTCGACCACGACGCGCCCCGACGTCGCCCGCTCGAGCCCCGCCATCAGCATCAGCAGCGACGTCTTTCCTGATCCGCTCGGCCCGACGATCGCGACCGACTGACCGAGCGGGATTCGCAGGTCCACGCCACTCAGGATTTCCACCATGCCCGCCCGGCTCTCGAGGCGTAGTCCCACAGTCTCGAGCCTGATCGCGTCAGCCGCCAATTCGTCCTACCTTTGTCTTTTGGGGTCCGCTCGGGACCACGCCGGTGACATCGTCATGGCTCCATTGCCCCATTGTGCTCGCATGCCCATGTGACCATGGTCGGTCGGCCAGCCCACGGGACTGGCGAGGTACGCGGAACGGACGGAAGAAGCGACGGATGGGAACGATGCTACGCCGATTGTTTGTCCAGATGGTGCCGCTGGGACTTGCCGTCAATACGATCGGGCTCTCAGCGATGGCCGTAAGGGCAGACACCCGGCGTCCCGGGGTCCGCCTGGTGGCGCTCGGCGACAGCCTGACGGCAGGCTTCGGACTGGCCCCTTCGGAGGCTTTTCCCGTGGTACTAGAGAAACGGCTTCGCGCCCTCGGTCACGATATCGTGGTCGAGAATGCCGGGGTTTCCGGCGACACCACCTCGGGCGGTCTCGCGCGTCTCGATTGGGCCGTCCCCGAAGGCACGGACGCCGTGATCCTCGAGCTTGGCGCCAACGACATGCTCACCGGCCAGAGCCACGACCGCGCCAGGACCAATCTGGACCGCATGCTTGAGCGCCTGAAAGCGCGCAACATCGATGTGCTCGTGGCCGGAATGCGCGCCTCCCGCAGTCTTGGCGCCGAATACGCGGACGCTTTCGACCGCATCTATCCCGAGTTGGCGACGAAGCATGGTGCGCTGCTCTACCCCTTCTTCCTGGACGGCGTGGCGCTCGACCCACGCTTGAACCAGCCGGACGGCATCCACCCGACAGCCGAGGGCGTTCGCATCATCGCCGAGCGGATCCTGCCGTCGGTCGAGCAACTGCTGGCCCGCGTCGCGGAGAGGCGGAAGCGGACGCCCGGCTAGTCAGCCCTCGGTGGCGGCTCGCCGCCTGAGCCCCGAACGCCTGGAGCCTGCTCGATGCCACGTCTGTTCGTTGGTTTGACCTTGCCCGACATGGTCCGCTTCCGCCTCGACATCGTGCGCGGGCCGATCCCGGGCGCCCGCTGGATCGAACCCGAGAACATGCATGTCACGCTCCGCTTCGTCGGCGACATCGACAATCGGCAGGCGGACGAGTTGGTGAGTTTTCTCGATGGGATTTCGCTTCCCCCGTTCGAAGTCAAGGTGCGGGATGTCGGCGTGTTCGGCGGGCGCGACCCACGCATCATCTGGGCCGGCGTCGAGGGCGGCGAACCCTTGGCTCAGCTGCATCGCGCCATCGAGCGCGCGACGCGCATGTCCGGCGTTCCGCCCGAGACGCGGGAGTTCCGTCCCCACGTCACGCTCGCACGCCTGAACAAGGGGACCAACCCCGAGGTTATCGCCCGGTTTCTCGGCTCGCGAGCCCGCCTCGAAATCGAAGCGTTCGAGGTGGCGGAATTCACTCTGTTCTCGTCGCGTCCTCACGTGGGCGGCGGCCCCTACGTCGTCGAGAACGTGTTTCCGCTCCGATAGGAGCCGCCCTCGACCCCGAGGTGCGCACACCCCGTCGAGCCGACCATCGCGTTTCGCCCGGAGCGGACGATCGCGCCGCTACCTGTCTCGCCGCAGCGCCATCGCATCGGCCCGCCGCTCGGCACGCATGCCGCGCATCGTGAACCAGATGCCCATCGCCCCGACGAGCACGTTTGCGACGTTGAGCGCCAGCTCGAGCATCTGGAAGCTCGACATGGTCTCCTGCTTGCCGCCGCGTGACGCCTGCGGGTCGAGCTTTCGGCTCGCCGTCGAGACCTTCGACGCATACTCTTGCGGCGCGATGTACCTGTAGCCGGCGAAGCCCAACGCCCCGAGCAGCAGCGCCAGCCCCAATACGATCTGCAGTCCCTTGCGCATGTGACGTCCCCCGACGTTCGATACGGTGTGATCGGTCAATCACCGCACGTACACTAGCACGCCGCACCGCATGTCGCTACGCGGCGGCGGCCCGGATGCAAGCGTGCGGATGCGATGTGAGATGTCGAAACAGCCGATGCTGCACCGCTACAAAGCACCGGTAGTCGCCCATCCGGGCGACCGATCTGACATGCTGCGCTCGCCCTGGCGGGTTCAGCGCTGCCCCATCGCACGAAGCTGCGCGACCGTATCGGCAGCGGCCATGCGCTCATCCTCGACCTTGGTGGACGCGATGACCGCCTCGGCAGCCTTGATCTCGGCGTCGATCTCGGCGTTGACGCCACCGGCCTCGAGATCGATCAGATGCTGGGCGAGGATCGTCAGTCCGTCCGGCTCCACTTCCGCGATACCGCCACGGATATAGACCCGCCGGCTGCCGGACGGGACCTTGATCATCAGCACGCCCGGCCGCAACGACGAGACGAACGGCGCATGTCCCGGGAGGACGGTGAATTGCCCGTTGGTACCGGGCACGATCACTTCACTCGCATCGCCCGAGAACAGAACACGCTCCGGCGACACCAGCTCGAATTTGAATGTGCCCGCCATGTCTTTCTCTCGATCCTGCTATCGCCTGTGCCGACCACGACGTCGGGTCCGGCCACCGTTCAATTCGTCAACTCGGCCTCAGGCCGTCTTGCCGCTCGCGACCGAGCCGTCATCCCCGACTGCTGGACCGCTTTGCAGCTTCGTCCCGCAGAACGGGCAGAAGATGATCGGCTCCAGCACGAGGGTCGGCTCGTCCTCGTCGAGATCGGTGATCCCGACCGTGAGACAAAGCACCCCGTCGTCGTCCACGGTGAGACAAGGCTCGTAGTCGTCGGCCTGCAGCGCCGCCCCCATGGCGGAGCAGCAGGCCGTGCTTGCGGGTCCGCCTTTGGCAGCCACGGGTTAGGCTGCCTCGGCGAGCTTCTCGGCCTTCTCCATGGCTTCCTCGATCGTGCCGACCATGTAGAACGCCTGCTCCGGCAAATCGTCATACTTGCCGTCCAGGATCTCCTTGAAGCCTCTCACGTTGTCCTCCAGCTTCACGTAGACCCCCGAGCGGCCGGTGAAGGCCTCGGCTACGAACATCGGCTGGCTCAGGAAGCGCTGGATCTTGCGTGCGCGCACCACAGTCATGCGGTCGTCCTCGCTCAATTCCTCGACGCCCAGGATGGCGATGATATCCTGCAGGTCTTTGTAGC
>JBGSJD010000217.1:0-3154 GCA_041742195.1 Hyphomicrobiaceae bacterium | reverse complement strand
GATCGCCGCCAACGACGACCTGCCGTCCATCGGCGGGCTGATCTTCGCGCTGCACGAGAAGCCGTCCCAGCGGCCCATGCAGGTCGCCGCCATTGCGAGCGTCATCTGGGCGCTCTGCGGAATTCTTCTCGGCTGGGCCATGCTGGCGCCCGAGTTCCAGCGCCTGCCGACCCTGATGGACGTGCTCGCACGGCCGACCGCCATCGCCGTCGCGGCCACGATCGTGCTGCCGATCGCCATGTTCTGGTTCATCGCGCTGCTCATCTGGCGGGCGCACGAACTCAAGCTGATGTCGTCAGCCATGACCGAAGTGGCGATCCGCCTCGCGGAGCCGGATCGCATGGCCGAGCAGCAGATCGCCTCGGTCGGCCAGGCGGTGCGCCGTCAGGTCAACCACATGAACGAGGCCGTCTCGCGCGCCCTCGGCCGGGCGGGTGAACTCGAGGCGCTCGTGCACAACGAGGTCGCCAGTCTCGAACAGTCGTACACGCAGAACGAGAACCGTATCCGGGGGCTGCTCGAGGAACTCGCGGGCGAGCGCAACGCGCTCCTGCATACCAGCGAGCGGGTCAGTCATTCGCTGAAAGAGCTCGGAACAGACATCCCGAGCCTTGTCGACAAGCTGTCGGACCAGCAGGTGAAGCTGGCGCGGTTCATCGAGCAGGCGGGACAGAACCTCGTCGCTCTGGAAACCTCGATCGCCCACAACGCCGCCTCGCTCGCCAGCAGCGTCGGAACGCAGGCGCGCGAACTCAACACGGTGCTCACCGATCGCACGGCGGAGTTGTCGGGCCTGCTCGAGCACCGGTCTCAGGAAATCGCCTCAGCCATTCAGGGTGGACGCGACGAGATCGATGGGCGGCTCGCCGTCCACACCGACGAGTTGCAGCAGGTCTTCGGAGGGTTTGCCGGCGGGCTTGGTCAGGCGCTCACGGAGCGGACCGATCAGCTCCGGGGCATGCTCGAGACGACGTCGACGCGCATCGAGGGCGCACTCGCCGAGCGCACCGAGGGGCTGCAGGCCGTTCTCGAAGAGTACACCCGCGCGCTCGATGCCACCATGGAAGCGCGCCAGCAGGGCCTCGACCAGCAGCTGCTGTCACGGACGCAAGCGCTCGACGATGCGTTCGCGGAACGCCTCAAGCTGTTCGACGACACCGTTCTCAGGTCCACCATCGCCATCGACGGCACGGTCGCCGACAAGGCCCGCCTGCTGTCGAAGACGCTCGAGCATCACGCCCAGGACCTCTCCGAGACGCTCGGCCGGCAGGCGTCGCTGATGGACGAGCAGATCATGAATGGCGTCCATGCCGTGCGGCGCGCCAGCGAGAACGTCACCCGGCAATCCGTGCAGGCGATCGACGGATTGGCCAACCAGTCCGAGATGCTGCGCAATCTGTCGGAGAACCTCGTCAACCAGATCTCGAGTGTCACCAACCGGTTCGATCAGCAGGGCCAGACCATCATGCGGGCGGCCGCGGCGCTGGAGACGGCCAACTTCCGCATCGACCAGAACCTGCAGGCCCGCCAGACCGAGCTTGCCCGGACGCTTGAACATCTGTCCGGCAAGGCGGAAGACATCGATCGCGTGATGCGGGGCTATCCGGCGGCCCTGGAGGGCACCGTCAACGCGCTCGAGACGCGGGCGATCTCGGCGGGCGAGAAGCTCGTCAAGGGCGTCGAGGAACGCTCGCGCGCCGCGTTCAGCGAGATGGATCGCCTCAGAAGCGCCGCCGATGGCGAGGCCGATCGGGCGGTCGCCGATCTGCGAAACAAGTTCAATACGATTTCACAGGAAGTCAGCCAGCACATCGGCACGATCGAGAACCGGTTCTCGTCGAGCTACGACGACATGCGCGAGCGGGCCCACCGCACGCTCTCCGACATCGAGAGCGAGCAGTCGCGCCTCAAGGCCGAGCTCGAGCGGTTGCCGGAAGCGACGCGTGCCTCGGCAGAGCACATGCGCCAGTCGCTGCAGGAGCAGCTCAGGGCGCTCGAGCAGCTCTCCAGCCTCACGCAACGCGAAGCGCTGCGCACCGATGTGGCCGCACCAGCGAGCCCCCTCGCTTCGGCGCAGGCAGCCGCCACATCTGCGCAACCCCGCGCCATCTCGTCGATCACGCAGACGCTCGCGACCGAACTCGCCGCGAGAAACAGCCGGGCAGCGGCTGCTGCCGCAGCGCCTCCGGCCACGACATCCGACACGCAACGGGGTGACGGCTGGAAGCTCGGCGATCTCCTTGCACGGGCCTCGCAAGAGGATGTGGGACAGGGCGAGATCGATCTTGCCGCCTACTCCCGGGCCCTCGATCAGACGACGGCCTCGGCCATCTGGTCGCGCTTCCGCGCCGGCCAGCGCGGCATCATGGTGCGGAGCATCTACTCGGTCGAGGGGCGCGGCCACTACGACGACGTAAGCCGCCGCTATGCCAGCGACGGCGCGTTCCACCAGAAGGTGGATCGCTATCTCGTCGACTTCCAGCGCTTCCTGAAAGAGGCCGATCAGCGCGATCCGACCGGTCGCCTCGCCCAGAGCCACGTGGTCTCGGATCATGGCCGGGCCTATCTCTTCCTGGCCCACGCTACGGGGCATCTCGCCTAGGCCATCCGGCCGGTGGTTTCGCTGATCCGGGCCATCGCCAAGGCGACCGCGCCCAGCGCTGGGGGCATCGATGTTCAGGCTCGAGGGCATCGCGATCGAAACTTTCCCTGTCGCCGGCGCCTTCACCATTTCGAGGGGCTCGCGGACCGAAGCGGCTGTCATCGTGGCCCACGTGAGCGGGGCGGGGCACGAGGGGCGGGGCGAGTGCGTCCCCTACGCGCGCTACGGCGAAAGTCTGGACGGGGTCGCAGCCGCGATCCGCACCCATGCCGCAGCTGGGCCACTGACGCGGGAACGACTGGCGCTAGACCTTCCCGCGGGCGCGGCGCGGAACGCGCTCGATTGCGCGCTGATCGAGATCGAGTGTCGGTTGGCTGGGCACAGTCCAGCCGCCCACCTCGGACTTGCCGGCGTCGGGCAGCCGCGCCTCACGTGCTTCACGCTCAGCCTCGGAACAGCGCTGAGCATGGCAGACGCGGCACGCGCGGCCCGGTCCATGCCGCTCCTCAAGCTCAAGCTCGGTGGCGGGGTCGAGGACGGCGAACGGATGCG
>JBGSJD010000216.1:0-2639 GCA_041742195.1 Hyphomicrobiaceae bacterium | reverse complement strand
GTAAGCGTTGTCCCGCTCGCACCTTGACCGCTCAGGCTGCTTCGGCCTTGCCGTAGGCCCAGGGCATCAACTCGTCGATGCGGGATTGCGGCCAACCGTTGACGAGCTTGGTCAGCGTGTCGGTAAGCCAGGCGTGCGGGTTCACGGCGTTGAGCTTGCAGGTCTCGATCAGCGAGGCAATGGTCGCCCAGTTGGCGCCGCCCTCATCGCTGCCGGCGAACAGGGCATTCTTCCTGTTGATCGCGATCGGTCGGATGGCGCGCTCGACGACATTGGTGTCGATCTCGATGCGGCCGTCGTCGAGGAAGTGGCTGAGGCCGCCCCACCGATGCACGCCGTAGCGGATCGCCTCGGCCAGCGATGATCGTCCGGGCAGGCGCCTTAGCTGCTCCTCGAGCCAAGGTTTCATCGCGTCGACCAGAGGCCGCGTTCTGTTCTGGCGTGCCGCGCGGCGTTCTTCCGCGGAGCGCCCACGGATCTCTGCCTCGATCTCATAAAGCGCGCCGATGCGCGCGAGCGCCTCGCTGGCAATGGGAGCGTTCCCGCTCTTGGCGATCTCGTAGAAGCGGCGGCGGAAGTGCGACCAGCAGAGCGCGAGCATCAGCGGACCATCACTACGAGCTGGATCGGTGAGCTTGTCGTAGCCGGCATAGCCGTCGACCTGCAGCACGCCGCTGAAGCCAGCGAGATGACGGACGGCGTGCTCGGCGCCACGGCCGGGCGCATAGAGGTAGGCCACAGCTGGAGGATCGGCACCGCCCCAGGGCCTGTCGTCGCGCGCAATCGCCCACAGGTATCCCGTCTTCGTCTTGCCGCGGCCGGGATCGAGCACAGGGCAGCGCGTCTCATCGGCGAACAGCTTGGTCGAGGCCTTCAAGTTCGCAACCAGACGCTCATGCAACGGCGCCAGCTCGTAGGCGGCGAAGCCGACCCAGTGCGCGAGCGTGGAGCGATCGATCTGGACGCCCTCGCGTGCCAGGATCTGCGCCTGCCGATAGAGCGGCAAGTGGTCGGCGTACTTGGAGACGAGCACGTCGGCGACGAGCGCCTCGGTCGGCAGGCCACCCGGAATCAGACGCGGCGGCGCCGGTGCCTGGATGACCCCGGCGGTTTTGTCGGCGCTCGTCTTCTCGCAGCTCCGGCAGCCGTACTTCGGCCGCCGCGTGACGATGACGCGCAATCTCGCCGGTACCTTGTCGAGACGCTCCGACACGTCCTCGCCGATGACATGCAGATCGCCGCCGCAGCACGGGCACGATGTCTCCGCTGGCGCGATGACCACCTCCTCGCGCGGAAGGTGCTTCGGCAGATGGCCGCGGTTCGCCCGCCGCCCCTCGCTCCCTTCCCGCCGGGCGATCGGCTCGGCCTGTTCGGTGGCCGCGTCCTCGGCACCAAAGGCGGTCTCGACGTCCTCCAGCGCCAGCTCGATCTGGTCGTCGCTGATCTTCTCCGAGCGACGGCCGAACTGGGCCCGTCGCAGAACCGAGACGATGTGGTCGAGACGCTCGTTCTGCGCCGTGAGCCGGTCAACCTCGGCGGCGAGAACCTGGCCCTCGTGCGCGAGGCGGATGCGCTCGGCGTCGATCCGTTCCTTGTCGGCGCGCAGCACCGCGGTCTCGGCCCGCGCCGCCAGGATCATCGCCTTGAGCGTCTCGGTATCGTTTGGCAGATGGTCGGGCGTCAGGGTCATGCCCTGGAGAATCGCCGATTTGCAGGTGTTTCGGCGAGGCCACACGCCACCACGGATGTGGATTATTGGGTCGCTGTGGGCCGCGCGACACGACGAGCGTGTACGCGGCTCCAGTCGAGGCCCTCCACCAGCGCCGAGAGCTGCGCGGGCGACAGGCGCATCACGCCGTCGTTGATCTTCGGCCAGCGGAACTGACCGCCTTCGAGCCGCTTCGTGACCAGCACCAGGCCGCTGCCGTCCCACACAAGCAGCTTCAACCGGTCAGCGCGTTTGGCGCGGAAGACGAAGACGGTACCGGCGTAGGGATCGAGCCGAAGCTGCTCCTGGACCAGAGCGGCGAGGCCGTCGATGCCCTTGCGGAAGTCGACCGGCTTCGTCGCCACGAGCACGCGGACGCCGCTTGGCGCGACGATCATCGAAGTACCTTCAGTGCCTTGAGCACTGTGGCGAGCGACCTCGCATCGACAGGGCCAGTCAGGCGGATCGTTGCCGACGGCAGCTCGATCTCGATCGTCGCCGAAAATGCGGCCTGGGCCGGTGCCTCGGTCATTGCCATCACGCCCGGGATCGGCGCCGTTCCCGCGACGGCGATCGGCACGAACTCCGTCGCACAAGAGGCCCCTTGCCGCTTGGGTCCGACGTCGCTGAGCACCTGCTCGCGGATCTCGCGGCGCCAGCCGAAAAGCTGCTGCGGTGAAAGGCCATGACGATGCGCCACGTGGCTGACAACGGCACCCTCCTCGAAGCTCTCTTTCACGATCGCGAGCTTCTCCACCGTCGACCAGCGTCGCCGCCGTTCGGGGCCGGCGAGCACATCTCCCCGTCGCGACGGCACGGGCTTCGTGTCATCACTATTCACATCACTTAGGTCATCACGATCCGTGCGCATGGCGCCGGAGCTTCACGGATCAAGGCGAAGGACGGAAGGTGGGGGCGGACGATCGCTTAC
>JBGSJD010000215.1:0-4425 GCA_041742195.1 Hyphomicrobiaceae bacterium | reverse complement strand
GGCGAGCTGGGTCGCGGAGAGGCCGACGGGGCCCTGGCCGAAGATGGCGATGGTCTCGCCGCCCTGCAGGTTCAGGCGCTTGAGCGCGCCCCAGGCCGTGCCCGTACCGCACGAGATCGCCGCGCCGGTCTCGAACGAGAGTTCGTCAGGGAGATCGACGAGCGTGTGGACGGGAACCTTCATGAAGTTGGCGTGGCCGCCATGGCCGCCGGAGCCGTAGACCACCGCGCCATCGAGGCACATCTGGGTCCAGCCGCCGCGGCAATGCTTGCATCCGCCGCAGCCGTCGTAGTGGTGGTTCATGACGCGCTGGCCGATGCGGGCTTCCTTCTCGGTCACCGACGAACCGACGGCGACGACAATACCGCAGGGCTCATGGCCCGCGATGACGCCGGATTCGCGCTTGATGCCGCCGGTGACGGCGCCTTCCGGAGACGCAGGCGCGCGATAGTTGTGGAGATCGCTGCCGCACATGCCCGAGGCCTTGATCTCGAGCACGACATCGCGCGGCCCCGGCGTCGGGTCGGGGAAGTCCCGCAACTCCAGTTTCCGGTCGCCCGTGAAAACGACGCCCTTCATGACTTCCTCCTCGATGCGGTGGACGTGGCGAAGTGCCCGCCCTTTCCCCCATCAAAGATGTCCGGACACGTGAATGCAAGGCCCGGGGATCGCAAACGCGAAAATCGCCGTCGCGGGGACGTCGGCGTCTACTCGATCGGGGTGACCTCATAGCCAGCGGCGCGGAACAGCGCGACCAGACCGTCGTCGCCGACGAGGTGCAGGGCGCCCACCGCGATGAAGGCCCGGCCCTTCTTCAGGAGCGGGAGTGCCGCGTCGCGCATGCGCGGGTTCCGGACCGTCAGCATGGCCTTGTAGAAGCCGTCGAACGCCTTCGGATCGATGCCGGCGCGACGGACGAGTTCCTGCTGGAACGGCAACACTTTCGAAACCTCGCGGTCGAGGTAGCGACGCAGGATGGTCTCGAAGAAGTTCTGCGTGTGCTCGATGGATTTGATGGTGGACCGCAGCATCGTGAGCTGATCCGGCTCGGAAATCGATGCCATGGCGAGGAACTGGCTTTCGATCGTCTCGAGGCTCGCGAGGCGCGCGCCGGCGGCCTTGCCGAGATTTCCGACGTGGGCGTCGAGGTGGATGCGGCCCGCCTCGATACGCCGCCGCTCGCAATCGGTCATCGAAAGCATCGTGGCCACGAACCAGGGCCGGAAGAGAGGAAAGGCCTCGGCGGGAAAACCGCTTCGGGCAAAGCCGTCGCGCGCGACCGTGATCTCGTCCGCCTCCAGCATATCGGTCAGCTTGCGCCCATCCTCGAACACGAGGCGGCCGCGAAGCTTCGCCATCGCGGCGCCGACCGCTTCGGCGGACACGTTGGCGACCTCGAGGGCGACGACACGCGAGCCGGCAATCGCCTTGCGCACAACCGGCGAAAGGTTCAGCACGCGATCGTCGCTGAGGTGGATGGTGCCGAACAGGTAACTGGGCTTCGTGCCGGCGCGCGTGATGCGCCAGAGCATCGCGTTGCCGTTCGGAATGCGGGATGCCGCTTCGTCGACGCGGCGCGCGGCTTCGGCATCCTCGACGGCGAGGCGCGGGAGGAGATCCTCTCCGCGACAATCGGGAGCTGCCGGCTTTTGGGCGTGCGCCGCAGGCGAGACCGCCAGCCCGCAGGCGATCGCGAGGCCGACGAGCAGTGTCTTCAGCCGAGGGAGGCGCACGTGCAGCATGTCCAGTTCTCGCCTCCGTGGCTTCGCGACGTCCGGCGATCGCAATCGATAACGCCGTGCTGACAGCCTAGCGGCCAGTCGTTGTCGAGACGTTTAGACGAGCCCGGTGACCCCACTCACATCAGCCGCCGGAGTTCGGCCTTCAAGGCCGGTGCGAGGTCATCGCGCGCGAGCGCAAAGGTCAGATTGGCCATCAGGAAGCCGATCTTGGAGCCGCAGTCGTAGATCTTGCCGTCGAAGCGGACCGCGTGAAACGGCTGCCCCTTCTGCTCGGCCAGGGTGATCATCGAGTCGGTCAGCTGGATCTCGCCGCCGGAGCCGCGCTCCTGAGCGGCCAGCAGGGCGAAGATATCGGGCTGGAGAATGTAGCGCCCGGTGATGTGGAGGTTCGACGGGGCGGTGCCGCGGGGCGGTTTCTCGATCATGCTCGTGATGCGCGTCACCTTGTCCTTCGGCTTCTCGACGCCGACGATGCCGTAAAGGTGGGTCTGGTCCTCGGGGACCGGCGCGACGGCCACGTGGTTGCCGCCGTGCTCATTGTAGGCCTCGATCATCTCGGCGAGGCAGGGGCGGTCGGCGTGGTGCAGCATGTCGGGCAGCAGCAGCGCGAACGGTTCGTTGCCCACGATCTCGCGGGCGCACCAGACGGCATGGCCGAGGCCGAGCGGGGCCTGCTGGCGGGTGAAGCTCGTCTGGCCGGCGTCCGGCAGATCGCGGGTCAGCATTTCGAGTTCGTTGCGCTTGCCGCGCTCGGCGAGGGTCCGCTCGAGCTCGAAGGAGCTGTCGAAGTGATCCTCGATGACGCCCTTGTTGCGCCCGGTCACGAAGATGAAGTGCTCGATGCCAGCCGCCCGCGCCTCGTCGACGACGTGCTGGATGACCGGCCGGTCGACGACTGTCAGCATTTCCTTCGGCATGGCCTTGGTCGCCGGCAGGAAACGCGTACCCAAGCCGGCAACCGGAAATACGGCCTTGCGGATGGGACGGGGCTTGGCGGTCATCGGACGGGCTCCAGAAACGGCGGCTCACATAAGGCTTTGCAGCAGAACGTCAGCAACGTGACGGTATCGAGGCAGACCGGTCGGCGCGCCGCAAACTTCGTGCCATTAGGGTGCAGGCTTGCGGTAGACGTCCTTCACGGCGATCCGCCCCTCGCGAAACAGATAGCGCTCGACACCGACGTCGCTTCGGGTGGCACCCGTCGCGGTGTCCGTCTCGATCAGGCGGAAGGTCATGAAGGAAGCGTCCGGGGCGTGATGGTAGACGACGTCCTCGAAGCGGCGCTGGACGGTGCCGGAGCCCATGGCCGCGAACTCGGCGGCGACGGCCGCCTTGCCTTCGATGCGGCGCGGGCTGCCGTCGGCGCCGGTCGCCAGCCAGACGAAATCCGGGGTCACGGCCTCATAGAGCAGGTCGGCGTCGCGCTTGAACCAGGCGCGGCCGAAGGTCTTGAAGACGGCATCGCGCTCGGGGAATGCGGTGGTCATGGCATGTCTCCTGGTTCAGCGGTGGCCCGAGGGCCGCTACTCGGCTGCAAGCATCGATCCCGTGGCATCGCCCTTGTCGGCCAAGGCCTTGGCGCGCTGGCCCGGGGGCGGTTCACCGTAGAAGGTGGAGCGCTGCACCGGGGTGCGGCCGGCCGACCGGATCAGCGTCTCGAGCGCGCCTGCGACCATCTCCTGGCCGTGGGCGGCGCCAGCGGCTCGGGTAATGCTCTCGTTCATGAGGGTGCCGCCGACGTCGCTGGCGCCGGCATCTAGGCAGGCGGCTGCGCCTTCGGGGCCGAGCTTCACCCATGACGCCTGGATGTTCGGGATGATGCGGCCGAGCACGATGCGGCCGACGGCGTGCATCAGCACGGCTTCGCGGAACGTCGGGCCGCGACGGGCGTGCCCACGCAGGAACACCGGGCTTTCCATGTGGACAAAGGCAAGCGGTACGAGTTCGGTGAAGCCACCGGTCCGCTCCTGCAGGTCGCGGACGCGGATCAGGTGGCGCGCCCAATGGGCGTAGGTATCGACGTGGCCGAACATGATGGTCGCGGTGCTGCGCAGGCCGACGGCGTGGGCGGCTTCCATCACCGCGATCCACTGGTCGGTGCCGATCTTGTCGGGGCAGAGGATGCGGCGGACTTCGTCGTCGAGGATCTCGGCGGCGGTTCCCGGCAGGCTCGACAGACCCTGATCCTTGAGGCGTGCGAGATAGTCGCGGAGGCCGAGGCGCAGGGTCGTCGCGCCGTGCCAGACCTCGAGCGGCGAGAAGGCATGGACATGGATGTCGGGGGCGCCGATCTTCACGGCCTCGACGATGGCGACATAGGTGTTGCCCGTGTACTTGGGCGCGATGCCGCCCTGCAGGCAGACCTCGGTCGCGCCGCGGTTCCAGGCCTCGCGCGTGCGTTCGGCGATCTCCTCGAGGTTCAGATCGTAGGGCTTGTCGCGGGTGTTTGCGGACAGGCGGCCCTTCGAGAAGGCGCAGAACTTGCAGCCGTAGGTGCAGATGTTCGTGTAGTTGATGTTGCGATTGACGATGTAACTGACGGTGTCTCCGGATTGGGCGCGGCGCAGGGTGTCGGCGGCGGCGCAGACGGCGGCGAAATCGTCGCCTCGGGCCGCAAAGAGCGCCGTGATGTCGTGCTCGGTCAAACGGTCGCCCGAAAGCGCCCGGTCGAGGATGCCTGCGA
>JBGSJD010000214.1:0-7986 GCA_041742195.1 Hyphomicrobiaceae bacterium | reverse complement strand
GGGTGCGGGTCCGCCATCTCATCCGCATCGGATCGGGAGGCGTGGTGCAGGGCGATGTGCGTTACGGACAGCTGGCGATGGAGCCCGGCGGCGATCTGGCGGCCGATGTGCGCAACGTGCCGCCCGAACTCGGCGGCGATTTCGAGCTGCTCGTCAGGCGCGGGCGATCGGTCACGATCACGACGGACGATCTTTGCGCCACGGACGAGGACGACGGGGCGGCCGACCTGACCTACGTGGCGACCGGATTCGATGGCGGCTCCATCGAGCATGTGGGCGGGGTGGGCAGTTCCATCGAGAGTTTCACGCAGGCCGATCTCGCGGCCGGCCTGATCGCTTTCCGGCACGACGGAAGCGACGGCGGCGAGGCCGGGTTCGACGTGGTGGTCAGCGATAGCGCGGGCAACGTCTCGGGCCGGGGGCGGCGCGTCAAGGTGGTGGTCATCTGACGGGCCGATTGTCCGGACAGCTTGACGGCACTGGGCGCCAGGGACTAACCGTTCTGCAAATCAACGAATTCGCGGTCATCGCCGGTGAGAGCAGGCGCCAGTTGCTTGGCTCACGGTAAAGACTTGCGGCATTTCAACAGGGAGAAAGACCTCATGGACATTACACGCAGAGCCTACGTCGGTGGCATGGGCGCCGCGATCGGCTCGACGCTGCTGCCCGGCACATCGCTTGGCCAGGGCGCCTCGATCCCGGGCCTTCCGTCGACGCTGATCTGGAGCGTCTATGACGTCGGCGCTTCGGGCTACGTCGAGGCCTCGGCGATCGCGGATGCGATGGGCAAGAAGTACGGATCGCGCGTGCGCCTGCAGCCGTCCGGCACGTCGATCGGGCGTCTGCAGCCGCTCAAGCAGCGCCGCGCCACGCACGGCTGGCTCGCGACCGAGGTCTATTTCGCTTCCGAAGGCCTCTACGAATATGCGTCTCCTGAGTGGGGGCCGCAGGACCTCCGCACCCTGCTCGGGCGCGTGAACACGCTTTCGATCGTCGCCACGAAGACGAGCGGCATCAAGACCTTCGCCGACCTCAAGGGGAAGCGCTACGCGATCGCGAAGGCGAATACATCGGTGAACGCGAAGGTTGAGCCGTTGCTCACCGCGGCCGGCATCAAGCTCAGCGACATGCAGCTCATCGAGTTCCCGAGCTACGGCGCGACGATGAAGGCGCTGATCGAGGGTAAGGCCGACGCGGCCGGTGCCTCGCCGCACACGGTGACGCTGAAGGAACTCGAGGCCAGCCCGAACGGCATCCAGTGGATCGAGATCCCCCAGTCCAACAGGGAGCTGTGGACCAAGTTCCAGGCAGCGCTGCCGCTCGTGTCGCCCTACCACGAGGACCTCGGCGCGGGCATCACCAAGGACAAGCCGGTGTGGATGATGGGGTTCCGGTATCCCATGATCACGGTCTACGCCGACGCGAAGGACGACGAGGTTTACGCCGTCACCAAGGCCGTCGCCGACAACTACGCCGACTACAAGGACGCCAGCCCGATCATGCCGCGCTGGGAAGTCTCGAAGTCGGGCGCCTATCCGATGGATGCTCCGTTCCATAACGGCGCCATCAAGTACCTCAAGGAAAAAGGCGTCTGGAGCCCCGCGCACCAGACTTGGCAGGATGCGATCAGCAAGCGGCAGGGCCTGATGCGGCAGGCGTGGGCCGACATGATGGCCAAGGAGCCGGCGGCCAAGGGCGCCGATGCTGCCAAGCTGACGGAGCTTTGGACGCCGCGCCGGGCGGAAATCCTGAAGTCACTCTGATCATTTTCGGAACGCACCGTGCCTCGCGCGCTCTCAACCGTAGAGTGGGCGAGGCACTTTCGTTGTTCGATCCCGTTCCCTGCCTCGCCCAGGATTGCCGGCCATGACCACGACGACGTCCGAAACCGAAACCGTCCTGTTGGAAGATCCCGAAGCCCGATCGGGGCGACTGACGGGGGCTGCCTTCTGGGCCACGTTCGTGCTGACGGTGATCGGCCTCGTCCTCTCGATCAACCAGGTCTTCAACCTTGGGCTCGGCGGGTTCCGACCTATCAGCACGGCCTACTACTACCTGATGATCGGGCTTTTCGGGGCGATCGGCTTCCTCGCGTTCCCGGCGCTCAAATCGCACAAGGCGAGCGTCAAGTGGTTCGACTGGATCCTGTCGTCGGCCATTCTCGGGCTCTCGATCTGGATCGCGCTCCGCGCGCAGGCCATCCTCGACGGCGGGTGGAACACGTCGGCGCCGTTCGAGGCAATCATCGTCGCCGGCGTCTATGTCCTTCTCGTCCTCGAGGGACTGCGACGGACCGGCGAGATGATCCTGTTCGTCTTCTGCCTGATCTTCGCGTCCTATCCGCTCTATGCCGCATCGATGCCCGGCTTTCTGTGGGGCGTGCAACTCGACCTTCCGCAGACGCTCACCGAGCATGTCTATGGGCTCGAGAGCTTGATTGGTATCCCGATGCAGGTGGTGGCGGATTCGCTGATCGGGTTCCTCGTGTTCGGCGTCGTGCTCGCGACCACGGGCGGCGGCGCCTTTTTCATGGATTTCGCGTCGTCGATGATGGGGACGTCGCGCGGCGGGCCGGCCAAGGTCGCGATTATCTCGTCAGGGTTCTTCGGCATGCTGTCGGGGAGCCCGACATCCAATGTGCTCACGACGGGCACTCTCACCATCCCGACCATGAAGCGCTGCGGCTATCCGGCGACCTATGCGGCCGCGGTTGAAGCCTGCGCCTCAACGGGCGGTGCGCTGATGCCGCCGGTGATGGGCGCTGCCGCGTTCATCATGGCCAACTTCCTCAACGTCCCCTACGCGGATGTCGTCACGGCCGCTTTCCTGCCGGCCATCCTGTTCTATTTCGCCCTGTTCATACAGACCGACTTCTATGCCGCTCGCAACGGCCTCAGGGGCGTTGCGCCGGACGAGGTGCCGCCGCTCCTCGCGACGCTCCTGAGCGGCTGGTACTACATCGCCGCCATCGTCGGGCTGACGGTCCTGCTGCTCGTCTGGCGGCTGGAGGGCGAAGCGCCGTATTGGGTGGCACTCTTCCTCGTCATCGTCGCCATCGTTCGCGCCCGAAAGATTGGGTTCACGCCCGTCAGGTTTGCCGGGCTGGTGGTCGACATCGGCCAGTCCGTGGCGCAGATCCTCGTGCTCATCGCGGGCATTGGTCTCATCATCGGCGCGCTGTCGATCACGGGCGTTGCGAACTCGTTCTCGCGCGAGCTCGTCCAGTACGCGGCCGGCAACATCGGCCTGCTGCTGGCGACGGGTGCGCTGACGAGCTTCATCCTCGGCATGGGGATGACGGCGTCCGCCTGCTACATCTTCCTTGCCATCGTGCTGGCGCCGGCGCTCGTGAAGGCCGGGATCGATCCCATGGCGGCGCATCTCTACGTGTTCTACTGGGGCATGGTGTCGTTCATCACACCTCCGGTTGCGCTGGCCGCGATTGCGGCCGCCTCCATCGCCAAGGCCGATGCCATGGCCGTCGGTTTCAAGGCGCTCCGGATCGGCTGTCTGCTGCTGCTGCTACCCGTGCTCTTCGTGTTGCAGCCGGCGCTGATCCTCAAAGGCTCGCCGCTTCTGGTGATGCAGGTGGCGGCCACGGCCATCGCGGCGGTGGTGCTGCTGGCTGCCGCCTTCGAGGGGTATATGTACGGCGTCGGGCGCCTGCCGGGTTGGTCCCGGGTCCTTGTCGGCATCGGTGGGCTGATGATGCTCATTCCCGAGACTTTTACCGACCTCGTCGGTTTCGGGCTCGCGATTGCCGGCCTCGCGGGGACGGCGGTGTTCCGGGTCGTCGGTGCTAAGGCCGGCGGCTGACATTTCCGATCAGGGGACGGCAATCCGTCGAAGGTGCCGGCCGTACCTATTGCGATCGGTCAATTCCGGTCGAGGGACCGTGTGCGACAAAGCGCGGGTCAGGCCGGCAGGGGTTACATATAGCGTTTTTGGAATGTAACCTCCGGGCCAATCGTCGATGAGCCGGTGAGACCGGCGTCTCGCGGGAGCGGCCGACCGCCGGGGCCTGCGAGGATCGAGGGGCGCGGAGGCTCCTCGGGACCATGTGGAGAAGGTTCGAGATGGATTACGCCCGTAGCCTCGGGGAAGCCCTGGCCCGCATTCGCAGCGAAGGGCGCTATCGCGTCTTCGCCGACATCTGCCGGACACGAGGGGACTTCCCGAAAGCGCGGCGGCACGACATGGGCGGCGTCAGGGACGTGACCGTGTGGTGCTCGAACGACTATCTCGGCATGGGGCAGCATCCGGCCGTTCTCGCCGCCATGCACGAGTCGATCGATCTGGTCGGCGCGGGGTCGGGCGGGACGCGCAACATCTCGGGGACGACGCACTATCACGTGGAGCTCGAGGCGGAACTCGCCGATCTCCACCAGAAGGAAGCCGCACTCGTCTTCACATCGGCGTTCGTCGCCAACGACACGACGCTCGCCACGCTGCAGAAGCTGTTTCCGGGGTCTCTGATCCTTTCCGACGAGAAGAACCACGCCTCCATGATCGCCGGCATCCGCAACGGCGGTGGCGACAAGGTGATCTTCGCGCACAACGATCTCGTTGATCTCGAGGCCAAGCTCGCGGCGGTGCCGATCGACCGGCCGAAGATCATCGCGTTCGAGAGCGTCTACTCGATGGACGGCACCATCGCGCCGATCGCAGGCATCGCGGCGCTGGCGAAGAAATACAAGGCGCTGACGTATCTCGACGAAGTGCATGCGGTGGGCATGTACGGCCCGCGCGGCGGCGGCGTCGCCGAGCGCGACGGGATGCTCGCCGAGATCGACATCATCAACGGCACGCTCGCCAAGGGTTTCGGCGTGATGGGTGGTTATATCGCCGCCAGCCGCGATCTCTGCGATGCGATCCGCAGCTATGCGCCGGGCTTCATCTTCACCACGTCGCTGGCACCCGCCATCGCGGCAGGCGCCATCGCCTCCATCCGGCATCTCAAGGTGTCGCAAATGGAACGTGCGCGGCATCAGGAGCGGGCGCGAACCCTGAAGCGGCGGCTCAAGAACGCCGGGCTGCCGGTGATCGACAACCCGAGCCACATCGTGCCGGTGCTGGTCGGTGATCCGGTGATCTGCAAGACGGTGACGGACCTGCTGCTCGACCGTCATGGGATCTACGTGCAGCCGATCAACTATCCGACGGTGCCGAAGGGCACGGAGCGGTTGCGGCTGACGCCGACGCCGCTGCACACCGACGCCGACATGGACCGGCTCTCAGCCGCGCTCACCGAGCTATGGTCGGAATGCCCGGTCAGCCTCGAGCAGAAGCGGGCCGCGGAGTAGCCTGCCGGTTCGCTGCGGCGCACGGGCGGTGTTCCGCCCGCGGCCGATCGATGTGCCCGGCTCAGCCGCCCGTCGACGGCTGGCGCTTCGACATGAACGCCAGACGCTCGAAGAGATGCACGTCCTGCTCGTTCTTCAGCAGCGCGCCGTGGAGCGGCGGGATCAGCTTCTTCGGATCGCGCTCCTTCAGCATCTCCGGCCCGATGTCCTCGTTCAGGAGCAGCTTCAGCCAGTCGAGCAGCTCGGACGTGGACGGCTTCTTCTTGATGCCGGGCACCTCGCGCATGTCGAAGAAGATCTTCAGAGCCTCGGAGACCAGCATTCCCTTCAACCCCGGGAAGTGCACCTCGACGATGGCCTTCATGGTCTCCGGGTCGGGGAACTTGATGTAGTGGAAGAAGCAGCGGCGCAGGAAGGCGTCCGGCAGCTCCTTTTCATTGTTCGAGGTGATCATCACGATCGGGCGGCGGCGGGCCTTCACCGTCTCGTTCAGCTCGTAGACGAAGAACTCCATCCGATCGAGTTCCTGGAGGAGGTCGTTCGGGAACTCGATGTCGGCCTTGTCGATCTCGTCGATCAGAAGCACGGGGCGCTCGTCGGCGGTGAAGGCCTCCCAGAGCTTGCCGCGCTTGATGTAGTTGCGGATATCCTTCACGCGCTCGTCGCCGAGCTGGCTGTCACGCAGGCGCGAGACGGCGTCGTATTCGTAGAGGCCCTGCTGGGCCTTGGTGGTCGACTTGATGTGCCACTCGATGAGCGGCGCGCCGAGCGCCCTTGCGACTTCCACGGCGAGCACCGTCTTGCCGGTGCCCGGCTCGCCCTTGATGAGCAACGGTCGCTCGAGCGTGATCGCAGCGTTGACCGCGACCTTCAGATCATCCGTTGCGACGTAGGATTTCGAGCCGGTGAATTTCATGGGACCTGGCGACCTCTCTCGGCGGCGAGCACAAACGAGAAGAAGCTTAGGTTCAGGCGCGGTGCGCATCAAGCGTGAACAGAAGGCCTCAAATGCGATGCGCCACCCCCGTGTGCGGGCGGGGGTGGCGCATCGGCTGCCGGTGCTGCTCGCGAGCCGGGCCGGACGGTGTTGGGGAGCGTCCGTCCGATTGGCTCGCTTCAGGTGGAGAGGCGGGTGATGCAGCGCCGGCTCCGGGTCACTCTCTGGCGGGTCTCCTCTTGACGATCTGATGGACACTCGCGGCGTCGGCAACGAGGGGGGAGGCACCCTCCCTGCCGGACGCCGGCAATGTTTCTCCCGGCTGGATGCGCTGGCCGTCGGCTCGTCCGATCGGGGGTGGGAGGCATTCCCCGACCCGACGAGCCTTGGCGGATGGCACACCAGGAGGTGTCTCACATCTGTTCAACACAATCTTAGGTTACATTCGAAGCGTGAATTCTCTCTAAACGGGAATTATCGCTTCGGATACGTCTCGAGGTTGCTGGAGCCAGCGCGGGAGACGCAGAAATTAGCGGTGTTCAACGATCCGGCCGACTCAGAGGCGGTCTCCGGCCGGTTTTTCTTGACTTGAGAAAACAGGAACTTAAATACCCGGGCCATACCGGCTTCTCTGATATATGAGCGACCCGGCCGGTCGTAGCGATCGAGGCTCGACGTCCCATGGCAGCTCGCAAGACACAATCGCCCAAAGCGAAGACCAAGTCCGCGAAGCCCTCGGCCCGCCCGGTCGGCAAAGCGCAGACCGGACAAACCAAAAGATCGGTCGTTGCCGCCGCTCTGGCCAAAGTGAAGCCAGAATTTAGCGTCACCAAGCAGCCCAAGGCGGCCGTGCAGGGGACTGGCGCGCGGGGCACTGGCCCGCGGGGGACTGGGCGGGTCGTGGCATCCAAAGCCGCCCGCCAGCCGTTGCAGGTTCAGGCTGAATTTCGGGCAGGTGCAAAGCACCTGTCGACGCGGAGCGAGACTCTCGCCACAAGCATGGCCGGAGTGGACACCATCGTACCGCAGTCGCGCGGCCGGGGTGCACGAGGCGACACGGGGGGCCGCGGCATGACGACGAAGAGACGGGCCGGAGACGCGGTCGACGGCAAGGGGAACAGGGGCAGGTCGCCGGCGAGCGAGCCGGTGCGGGTCAAGGCAGAGGCCACTGACCCGGCAGGTCCTATCACCGTGAAGATCGGACGAGGCGGGGACGTGTCGACGGCCATGAAAAAGACAGGTGAAGGCGGCGCGAGCGCGATCCAGCTTCCGAACGGCTATCGTCCGTCCGAGAGCGAACCGTTCATGAACGAACGTCAACGGCTCTATTTCAGGAACAAGCTGATCGCCTGGAAGGAAGAGATCATCCGTCTCAATCGCGAGACGCTGCAGGTGCTGCACGAGGACAGCGCCCAGCATGCCGACGTGGCTGACCGGGCGACCTTCGAGACGGATCGAGCGCTGGAACTGAGGGCGCGGGACCGGCAGCGCAAGCTGATCGCCAAGATCGACGCAGCCATCGCGCGCATCGAGGATGGTTCCTACGGCTATTGCGAGGAGACCGGCGAGCCGATCAGCCTCAAGCGGCTCGACGCGCGTCCGATCGCGACGCTGTCGATCGAGGCGCAGGAGCGCCACGAGCGGCGCGAGAAAGTCCACCGCGACGACTGAGCGCGGCTCATGGCTGGCAGGATGTGACAGACTGGCACCGGGGCGCCCGCGCCCCGGTGCTCTGGTTTCGGGAGG
>JBGSJD010000213.1:0-19241 GCA_041742195.1 Hyphomicrobiaceae bacterium | reverse complement strand
GCAGCGTGGCCGGCTCGATGTTCTGCAGATCGACGAGATGCTGGGCCAGAACGGTCAGGCGCTCGGGCTCGACCTCGGCGAAGCCGCCGCGCACGAAGACCCGGCGGCTGCCAGCCGGCGACTTGATCTCCAGCACACCGGGACGCAGCGTCGAGATCACCGGGGCATGGCCGGGCAGCACCGTGAATTGTCCTTCCATGCCGGGCACGACCACCTCGGTGGCGTCCTCCGACATCAGGATGCGCTCGGGAGAGACGAGATCGAACTTGAACGTGCCTGCCATGCTGTGCTCTCAACCCTTACCTTCGAAGCAGGGCCCGGTGACCCTGGTCGTTCCATGTCCGATTGCGCCAACCCGCAATCGCGATTCGCTGCTCAGGCCGACGGCGGTGCTGCGGCGGCCTTGCGATCGACCTCCTCGGTCGTCTGCACTTGCTTGCCGCAGAACGGGCAGTAGTAGAGCGGATACTCCACCATTCCCGGCTCTTCTTCCTCGACGTCGATCATGCCGACCGAAAGGTACAGCACGCCATCCTCGCCGACGGCGATGAGAGGATCGAAATCCTCGTCGGCCATCGCATCCTTGAGGGTCTCGCAGCACGTCCCGAAGGTGGTGGTATCAGCGGGCATTGTCGTCTCCGCATCAAGTTGAACCCAACCCGTCGTCTGCAACGCGCAGCAGTGTGCCTTCGTCAGGCCGCCTCGGCAAGCTTCTCGGCCTTGGCCATGGCCTCTTCGATGGTGCCGACCATGTAGAAAGCCTGCTCGGGCAGATGGTCATAGTCACCGTCGCAAAGACCCTTGAAGCCTTTGATCGTGTCCTTGATGTCGACGAGCTTGCCCGGCGAACCGGTGAACACCTCGGCGACGTGGAACGGCTGCGACAGGAAGCGCTCGATCTTGCGCGCCCGGGCGACCGTGGTCTTGTCCTCTTCCGACAGCTCGTCCATGCCGAGAATGGCGATGATGTCCTGCAGCGACTTGTACTTCTGCAGGATCGACTGCACCTGACGCGCGACCTGGTAATGCTCGTCGCCGACGACGCGCGGCTCGAGAATGCGCGAGGTCGAGTCGAGCGGGTCGACGGCCGGATAGATGCCCTTTTCGGCGATCGAACGCGACAGAACGGTCGTCGCGTCCAAGTGGGCGAACGAGGCGGCCGGCGCAGGGTCGGTCAAGTCGTCGGCTGGCACGTAGATCGCCTGCACCGACGTGATCGAACCCTTCTGGGTCGTCGTGATGCGCTCCTGGAGCGCACCCATGTCGGTGGCGAGCGTCGGCTGATAACCCACCGCCGACGGGATACGACCGAGCAGCGCCGACACCTCGGAGCCCGCCTGTGTGAAGCGGAAGATGTTGTCGACGAAGAACAGCACGTCCTGACCCTGATCGCGGAAGTGCTCGGCGACCGTGAGGCCCGAGAGCGCGACGCGCATGCGGGCGCCCGGCGGCTCGTTCATCTGGCCATACACCAGCGCGCACTTGGAGCCGGCGGTCGAGCCGTTGTTCTTCTTCGGGTCGACGTTGACGTTCGACTCGATCATCTCGTGATAGAGATCGTTGCCTTCACGCGTGCGCTCGCCGACGCCGGCGAACACGGAGTAGCCGCCGTGCGCCTTGGCGACGTTGTTGATCAGTTCCATGATCAGCACGGTCTTGCCGACGCCGGCACCGCCGAAGAGACCGATCTTGCCGCCCTTTGCGTAAGGCGCCAGCAGGTCGACGACCTTGATGCCGGTCACGAGGATCTCGGCTTCCGTCGACTGCTCGGCAAAGGTCGGCGCCGGCTGATGGATGGAACGCACCGACGACGTCTTGACCGGTCCGGCTTCGTCCACTGGCTCGCCGATCACGTTCATGATCCGCCCGAGGCACTCGTCACCGACGGGCACCGAGATGGGCTGGCCGGTGTCGGTCACGTCCTGGCCGCGCGTCAGGCCCTCGGAGCTGTCCATGGCAATGGTGCGCACGGTGTTCTCACCGAGATGCTGCGCCACCTCGAGCACCAGCCGGTTACCCTGGTTCTGCGTCTCGAGCGCGTTCAGGATCTCCGGCAGATGGCCGTCGAACTGGACGTCGACGACCGCGCCCATCACCTGCCTGATCTTGCCGACCTTGTTCGATGCCATTGCTGTCGTCCTCGTTCCGGTGTGCGTGGGTCTCAGAGCGCCTCGGCGCCCGAGATGATCTCGATGAGCTCTTTGGTGATGTTCGCCTGCCGCAGACGGTTGTACTTCACCGTCAGCTTGTTGATCATGTCGCCAGCATTGCGCGTGGCGTTGTCCATGGCGGTCATGCGCGCGCCCTGCTCCGAGGCCGCATTCTCGAGGAGGCCGCGGAAGATCTGCGTCGAGATGTTGCGCTTCAGGAGATAGCCGAGCACGTCCTCTTCGCTCGGCTCGTACTCCACCACGCCGTCGCCGCTGGCCTTGCCCGCGCCGCCCTCGATGTCCGGGATGCGCGCCGGGATGATCTGCTGCGCCGTCGGCTTCTGCGTGATGACGTTCTTGAATTCCGAGAAGTAGATCGTCGCCACGTCGAACTCGCCGGCCTCGAACATCGCGAGCACACGGGTCCCGATCGCCTCGGCATTGCTGAAGCCGAGCTGGCGCACGGACCGGAGGTCCACGCGATCCATGATGTTGCGACCGAGATCACGGCGCAGGTTGTCCGCGCCCTTGCGCCCGACGCAGAGGATCTTCACCGTCTTGCCCGCACGCAGGAGGCGGAGCGTATCCACACGCGCCAGTCGCGCGATATTCGAGTTGAAACCGCCGCACAGTCCGCGCTCTGCCGTCATCACGATAAGCAGATGCACGTCGTCGTTGCCGTTCCCGACGAGCAGCGGCGAGGCCTCACTCGGATTGGCCCGCCGGGCGAGATTGACCAGCACGCGGTCCATGCGCTCGGCGTAGGGACGCGCCGCCGTGGCCGCCTCTTGCGCGCGGCGCAACTTGGCCGCCGCCACCATCTGCATGGCTTTGGTGATCTTCCGCGTCGCCTTGACCGAGGCGATGCGGTTGCGCATGTCTTTCAATGAGGGCATCGCAGGTCCCGGTCCTTAACTTGAAGCGTGAAGCATCGCAGTCATCTGGCGTCTGGATCAGCATGGAGCGGACCGAGGCCCGCCCCACCGTGTCGATCAGAGGAACTGCTTCTGCACCGTCTCGACGATGCCCTTCAGCTTTGCGGCGGTCGCGTCGGACAGGTCCTTCGAGGCGCGAATGTCGTCGAGGACGGCCGCGTTCGGCCCGCGCAGGTTCGAAAGCAACGCCGTCTCGAACTCCCGCACCTTCGACACAGGCATCGGATCCAGATACCCGTTGACGCCCGCATAGATCACGCAGACCTGCTCTTCCATCTTGAGTGGCGCGAACTGCGATTGCTTCAGCAGTTCCGTCAGGCGCGCGCCGCGGTTCAGGAGCCGCTGCGTGGTCGCATCGAGATCCGAGCCGAACTGCGCGAACGCAGCCATTTCGCGATACTGCGCGAGCTCGCCCTTGATCTTGCCGGCGACCTTCTTCATCGCCTTGGTCTGCGCCGATGATCCGACGCGCGACACCGAGAGGCCGACGTTCACGGCCGGACGAATGCCCTGATAGAAAAGGTCGGTCTCAAGGAAGATCTGCCCGTCGGTAATGGAGATCACGTTCGTCGGGATGTAGGCCGACACGTCGTTGGCCTGCGTCTCGATCACCGGCAGCGCCGTGAGCGAGCCCTTGCCGGCAGCGTCTCCCATCTTCGCCGCACGCTCCAGCAGGCGGGAATGGAGATAGAAAACGTCGCCCGGATAGGCTTCGCGGCCCGGCGGGCGACGCAGCAGCAGCGACATCTGGCGATAGGCGACGGCCTGCTTCGAGAGATCGTCATAGATGATGACGGCATGCATGCCGTTGTCGCGGAAGAACTCGCCCATGGCGCAGCCTGAGAACGGCGCCAGGAACTGCATCGGCGCGGGGTCGGACGCGGTCGCGGCGACGACGATCGAGTAGTCGAGCGCGCCGTTCTCTTCCAGCACCTTCACGAACTGCGCGACGGTGGACCGCTTCTGGCCGACGGCCACGTAGACGCAGTAGAGCTTCTGCTCTTCCGGTGCACCCGCGGCATTGAGCGGCTTCTGGTTCAGGATCGTGTCGAGCGCAACGGCGGTCTTGCCCGTCTGGCGGTCGCCGATGATCAGCTCGCGCTGGCCGCGGCCGATCGGGATCAGGGCGTCGATCGCCTTGAGGCCGGTCGCCATCGGCTCGTGCACGGACTTGCGCGGAATGATGCCGGGCGCCTTCACGTCAACCCGCGACCGCTTGTCGGCCTGGATCGGACCCTTGCCGTCGATCGGATTGCCCAGCGCATCGACGACGCGACCGAGCAGCCCCTTGCCGACCGGCACGTCGACGATGGCGCCGGTGCGCTTGACCGTGTCGCCTTCCTTGATCCCGCGGTCGTCACCGAAGATCACGACGCCCACGTTGTCGGATTCGAGATTGAGCGCCATGCCCCGGAGACCGCCCGGGAACTCGACCATCTCACCGGCCTGAACGTTATCCAGGCCGTAGACGCGCGCGATACCGTCACCGACCGAAAGGACCTGACCGATCTCGGAGACTTCGGCCTCTTTGCCGAAGTTCTTGATCTGCTCCTTGAGGATCGATGAGATCTCGGAGGCCTTGATATCCATCAGCGAACCTCTTTCATGATTGTCTTGAGCGAGTTGAGCTTTGTGCGAAGGGAGGAATCGATCATCCGGCTGCCCATCTTCACGACGAGGCCGCCGAGGATCGCGGGATCCACCCGTGCCTCCATTCGAATGTTCCGACCACCGGCCGTGCCCTTGAGGGCGTCTTCGAGTTGGGCGCGCTGGGTTTCATTGAGCGGATGCGAGGAAACGACCTCGGCCGTGACTTCGCCGCGATGCCGCGCCGTAATCTGGCGAAAGACCTTGATGATGTCGCCGACCACGAACAGGCGGCGGCTCTTGGCGAGCAGATTGAGGAAATTTCTGGTCAGCTCCGCAAACCCCGCGGCCGATGCGATGGCGCTGACGGCACTGCCCTGCTCTGCGGCCGTGACGACCGGGCTGCGAACCATCCGCACGAGATCGGGATTGCTGTCCATCATGGCCGCGAATGCGGCCATGTCCTTCTCGACGGCTTCGAGCTCGCGGCCGTCCCGGGCCAGCTCGAACAGTGCCGACGCATAGCGTCCGGCAACCGTCGCCATAATGGGTTCGTCTGTCGCCACGTTGCTCTCGCTCTCGCCGATTGCCTGGGCTTCCCGAACGACGCTCGCTGGCTGCGAGCCCGGATCGGGCTGGAGGCCCGGTGCGGGCGCCCACGTGTAGGAAGGTCGCAACTCTGATGACCGGCTGCAGCGTCGCCGAGCCGGCTGATCAAGAATTGTGGCCGACTTAGCATGCGCTTTGCCCCGCTTCAACCACGTGTCCACAGGGCGGGATGCCGCACATTTGACCGGATCATGCTCAATCTGGATCGAAGCCCGTCCCCTTGGCCCGTCAAGGCTGTCAGAAACCTCGCGCAAACCCGGCGTTTGGATGCCCTTTCCCCCTCAGGCCGCGCCGCGTCGCCGCAGCCCGGCAGCCTGCTCGGAAAGTGCGGTGACGGTCTCCCATTCTCCCGCCTCCACGGCGCTTTGCGGCGTGATCCATGATCCCCCGACCGCGACCACGTTCGCGAGCGCGAGATACCGGTGTGCCGCCTCGAAGCCGATGCCACCCGTCGGGCAGAACGAGATCCCCGCGAGCGGCGCCGCGAGCGCTTTCAGCGCCGAGACCCCGCCGGAGGATTCGGCGGGAAAGAACTTGAGGCATCGATAGCCGAGATCGGCGAGCGCCATGGCCTCGCTTGCGGTCACTGCGCCGGGAAGGAACGGCACCGACCACCGATGGGCGGCTTCGACGAGCCGCGGCGTCATGCCGGGCGACACGATGAATTGCGCGCCCGCCGCAATCGCGGCCTCTCCGACATCGGGCGCCAGCACGGTTCCGGCGCCGACACGCGCCTGCGGCACTTCGCGACGAATGCGCGCTATCGCCTGGAGAGCTGCCGGCGTCCGGAGTGTGACCTCGATCAGATCCAGCCCTCCCGCGACCATCGCCCGCGCCATGGAGACGGCCTGCTCCGGGCTGGCGACCGTCACGACCGGAACGACGGCGGCGCGGTAGAGCATATCGGCGAGCGTGCGATTGAGTTCGGCTTGCATGACACCTCCCAAGTGGCCGGAACAGCGCTCCGGCGCGAATCTATACCTCGCACTTCCATGCGGCGGCGCCCGCCGTCTCGGTCGCGATCCAGTCGAGGAACGGCGCATGACCGCCCGCAGTCGGCAGAACGACCAGAGCCGGAATACGGTAGGGATGCGCCACCCGCACGAAGCCCATCACCCGTTCGGCCAGGGCGGCGCGCGTCTTGATGAGACCGGCAATCTCTCCATCCTCCTGGATGGAGCCCTCCCATCGGTAGACCGACCGCATCCCCGGCATGAGATTGACGCAGGCGGCAAGCCCCTGCCCGACGAGCCCCGCGGCAACGCCCCGCGCCGCGTCCATGTCCGGGAAAGTTGCATAGACGAGCACGACCAGGTGACCGTCCGAGCCGTTCGCTGGATTGCAACCGTTTACTCGGACAGTATTTTCTGGCACTTGAAGGTCTCCCGCGTGACAGTAGCCGCGCCTGGTCCGCATCGGGCCCATCCGGAAGCTCGACCATGCCAGATCGTCCCCGCAAGTTCGAGCGGATCGCTTTCGTCGCCAGCGAGACATCCGAGGCGCAGGCTGCACTGCAGCGCATGTCGGCCCGCTATGGCAACGCCGACGCCGCCAAGGCCGACGTGATCGTTGCTCTCGGCGGCGACGGGCTCATGCTCGGCACGCTGCATCGCTACATGAACGACCACACGCCGATCTATGGCATGAACCGCGGCTCGGTCGGCTTCCTGATGAACGAATACCACGAGGACGCCCTTCTGGACCGGCTGGAGGGCGCCGAGGTCAGCCGCATCCGGCCATTGACGATGACGGCCGTCGATCACGAAGGCACCATCCATCGCGCGCTGGCCATCAACGAGGTGTCCGTCTTCCGCGAGACCCACCAGGTGGCCAAGCTGCGCATCTCGGTCGACAACAAGATCCGGCTCGAGGAGCTGTCCTGCGACGGCCTTTTGGTCGCCACTCCGGCCGGCTCCACAGCCTACAACCTGTCGGCCTACGGCCCGATCCTGCCCATCGATGCCCGCCTTCTGGCCCTGACCCCGATTTCGGCCTTTCGTCCGCGCCGGTGGCGCGGCGCGCTGCTGCCGAGTGGGGCGCGGATCGAGATCGAGGTGCTCGAAGCGGAAAAACGACCCGTCAGCGCCGTGGCGGACAACGCCGCAACGCGCTCGGTGGTGAACGTCGTTGTGGAAGAGTCCCGCGAGGTCGAGATCCTGATGCTGTTCGATCCGGGCCACAACCTCGACGAGCGCATCCTGTCCGAGCAATTCCGCTACTGACGATAGACCGCGCCCATCGTGGATGTGGAGCATCGAGCTCGGGCGTCATTGCGTCGTTGTCAATGCGCGGGCCGCCCATTAAGCAATGCACGTGGGACGTTATGGCGGCTGCATGACCGCCTGCAGGAACCGGTAAGGCAAGCACTGTGGTCGAGAACTACTTCGTCGGGATTGGGGCGCAGAAGTCCGGCACGACGTGGCTCGCGAAGATGCTGGCCTCTCATCCCGATATCTTCGTCACTCCGGTGAAGGAGATCCATTACTTCGATCATCTGGCGGGCCTCACGGAGCATCTCTCCGACCGCAAGCGGCGCTCCCGGCATCGCAAGTATTTCCAGCGGCTACTGACGCAGTGGAGCCGCCTGGGCGAGCACCGCGCCCAGCGCCCGTGGTGGCGCGCTTACATGTCGTCGCCCATCGACGACCGCTGGTATCAGGCCTTGTTCCAGCACCGGGGCAAGTGTCGCTTCGCCGGTGAGATCACACCCGAGTACGCCATCATCGGCCGCGCCGGCCTCGAGCACATCCGTCGCCTGGCCCCCGAGGCCCGTGTCATCTTCATCATGCGCAATCCCGTGGACCGCATGTGGAGCCAGGTCCTCCACCAATGCCGATCCCGCGGCCTCGATGCGACGCGCCAGACGACCGACGCCATCGTGGCCATGCTGGCCGAACCGCGGTTCGCCGAACTAGGCGACTACGCGACGACCCTCGACGACATGAGCGCGGTGTTCCATCGGGATCAGACGCTCATCATATTCTACGAGGACATGCACACCGATCGTCTGGCGGCCCTCCGCGAGGTCTGTCGCTTCATCGGCGCCGACTTCCAGGAGCACTACTTCAGCGAACTCGGCCGCCGCTTCAATCGCAGTCAGCAGGCCGCACTTCCGCAACCGGTACGAGACCATCTGCGGGCCATGTGCCGCGCCCAGGTCGAGGCCGTCCAGCAACGGCTCGGTCGCATCCCGCCACAATGGGCCTCGGAGTTCGGCCTCTCGGCCACCCGGCGCTCCGGAACCCCGGCAGGCAGCTGATCACGCGTCGTCCGTCACACGTCGACGAACGATCCCGTCCCCTCGTTGAGCACGCTGAGAGCGCCTGTGGCGATGTCGAAATGCGCCCCATGCAACGCCACCCGGCCTCGCCCTTCGAGGATCTGGATGCACGGGAAGGTGCGGAGATTGGCGAGTGAGGTCTTCACGCCTTCCCGCTCCAGCGCGGCGATGACTTCACCGATCGGGCGGCCGTTGAGCTCGCGCCGCACCGTTTCGCTCGCCCGATCCAGCATCGACATCCAGTTCGAGATGAATTGGGCTTCGGTCTGGCGCGCGGCGTCCTGCTCGAGGCACGAGCGGATGCCGCCGCATCGCGAGTGCCCGATGACGATGATGTGCTTCACCCGGAGGTTGAGGGCCGCGAACTCGAGCGCCGCCGAGACGCCGTGGAACTTGCCGGTGGTCTCGTAGGGCGGCACCAGATTGGCGACATTGCGCACGACGAACAGCTCGCCCGGCATCGCCGAGAAGATGGTCTCGGGATCGACCCGGCTGTCGCAGCAGGAGACGACCATCACCTCGGGCGTTTGCCCGCGGTCCGCGAGTTCTTCGTATCGATCCTGATTGGGCGCGTAGTGCCGGAAGCGGAAGCGCCGATAGCGATCGGCAAGGTGATCGGGCAGTAGGCTCATGACTGATCCTCGTCGCGTTCGCCGGGCGATCCCGCAATGGGCGATCACCACCCGACGCCTCGACGATCAAGCCGGGATTGAGCGCCGCGTCAACCCACGGCCTCCGCGGCCACCCGCAACACCTCGCTGTTCGCCCCGCTGAGCAGGATCGTGCCCACCGAATTGTCCTTGGCGACCGCCTTCCAGTCCTGGAGCCGCGCCCGGATCCGGTCCGCCGATCCGACGAGCGAAACTTCGTCGATCAACCGATCGGGTACGGCCGCCATGGCATCGCTCCGCCGCCCCGCCAGGAACGCGTCCTGGATCTTCCCCGCGGCCTCCTCGAAGCCGAGCCGCTTTGCGTAGTCGTTGTAGAAGTTTTTCTCTTTTGCCCCCATGCCGCCGATGTAGAGCGCGAGTTCCGGGCGAAGCGCATCCCGGCATTTCTCGAGGTCGTCCCCCATCGCAACCCTGACGAACGGCGTGATGTCGAAATTCTCGAGCGTCGCCGTCCGCCCCGCCGCCGCCATGCCCTCGAGCACCGGCTTGGTCACGACGGCAGCTTTCTCCGGGCTCATGAAGATCGGCTGGACTCCATCCGCCACCTCGCCGGAGAGCCTGAGCCCGGCAGGCGCGATGGCGGCCGTATAGATCCGGATGTCGGGATTGGCTTTCATGATGGACTTGAGGGGCTTGCCGAGTCCACTCGCGCCCGCCCCCTGGTAGGGGATCTGATAGTGCTCGCTGGTGTATTCGAGCGCCGTCTCCCTGGCAAAGATCTTGCGCAGCACAGCGATGTACTCGCGTGTCCTTTGCAGCGGCTTGCCGTAGGCGACCCCATGCCAACCCTCGATGACCTGCGGTCCCGACGGTCCGAGCCCGAGCAGAAACCGCCCGTTGGACATGGCGGCGAGTGTCATGGCGGTCATGGCGGCGCAGGCCGGCGTCCGGGCAGGGATCTGCATGATGCCCGTGCCGGCCTTGATCCGGCTCGTCCGCGCCAGGGTCCACGCGATCGGTGAGACGCTGTCGATCCCGTAGGACTCGCCTTGCCACACCGACGCGTAGCCGAGCTTCTCCGCCTCGACCACGAGATCCGTGTTCGGCCCGCCGGCCTCGCCTGCATACCTGAGCAGAATCCCGAGTTGCATCGTCTCGCTCCCCTGACGTGTTTCCGCGTTCGACCGCCATTCGAGCACGCGACGCGTCGTCGGCACAAGCCGGGGAGGAAATCTCCGCGATCCGGGGTTACACGCCGACGTCCTCGAAGACCCCCGTATCCCAGTCGAGCCAGTGCAGCTCACCGGCCCCGATCGAGAACCATGCCCCATGCAGCGCAAGACGCCCGCTGTCGACGGCTGCCTGGACAAACGGGAACGAGAGCGCGTTATCGAGCGAATGCTGGATCGCCATGCGTTCGAGCGCCTGCTGACGCAGGCCCGGATCGACGACATCGCCCCGCTCCAGAAGCTCGTCCCTGATCCCCGAGATCTGGTTGATCCAGGGCGCGATGAAATCTCCGACCGGTCGCTTCTCGGCCACCATGAGCGAGGCAGCGATGCCTCCGCACAGTCCGTGTCCCATCACGACGAGATTGGACACCTTGAGTTCCTTGATGGCGAATTCCAGCGCGGCCGACGTTCCATGATAGCCCCCGCCACACTCACAAGGGGGGATCAGCGCCGCAACGTTCCTGACAACGAACAACTCTCCCGGCGCCGCCGAGAAGATGGTTGCGGGATCGACCCGGCTGTCGGCACAGCCGACGATCATCGTGCTCGGGCGCTGCCCCTCGGCGACCGCCTTGTAGCGCTCCGCCTCGACGCGGAAGCGCTCCAGCCTGAAGCGCTCGTATCCCTTTTTGAGTTCGGCCGGCATCTTCATGGTCGCGAAATCCCTCCTCCGTTCCGGGCGTCGGCGACTGCGCGCCGGCCGCCCCATTCCATCTTCGCCAGAACTTAGCCCTTGCCTGATCCGCCGAAGCCGAACCATCCGCCGATCTGCTGGATCAAGCCGCCCTCGCCGGCGAACTGTTGCACCTGCTCGGTCGGCAGGCTCGAGAGATCGATCCCCCGATCGGCCAGCATCTGGGTAACCTCCTCGAGGCTCAGTCCATCGAGAACCGCGGGGTCGATGCCGAGCTTCTCGACCGCAGCCTGGATCGCGGCCTCCTGCAGCGACTGGGCGCCGCCCGCCTGCTCCTGAAGGCCACCGAGCACGTCGCCGATCTTGCCAAGGTCGATCATCACTTGCTCCTGTCGGTGAATGTTGCGTCGCGGGACGGCTCGGTCGCCGCCGTGGCAGCGACGATCACGGTCGGCGCCTGCGAGTGACCGTTGACGGAGACGAACACCTGTCGGGACAGAAAATCCTGCAACAAGGCCGCCTCTCCCGTGCCGAGGGTCCTCAGGGTCTGGGGCCGCATAGGCCGTGTCATTCGCGTTCTCCTTGACGATCCGGTTGCCCGTGATGGACCCCGGTGATCATCAAGTGGGATGTGGAACTGATAGACACAAATCGGCTAGGCATTTGCTTTTGATCGGAATCGACGATCCATCTGGCAGCCCCATAGGCGCTCCCTATATCGGGGAGCATGCAAGCGGCTTCTCCAATCAGCAGATGAGCGCACTGTGCCGAACCTGAGACAACTCGAGTACCTCGTGGCGATCGCCGATACGCTGCATTTCCGCCGCGCGGCCGAACGGACGAACACGACCCAGCCCACCCTCAGCGAGCAGTTGAAGGCCCTCGAGGATCGCCTCGGCGTGCAGCTCGTCGAGCGTTCGCGCAGCCGGGTGGTCATGACGCCCATCGGCGACCAGATCGTCGACATAGCCCGTCGCATGCTGAGCGACGCCGCCGAGATCCGTATGCTCGCCGCGAGCGGTGGTCGCGAGCTTTCGGGTCTGCTGCGCCTTGGCCTCCCCCCGACGATCGGCCCCTATCTGCTCCCCCAGGTCTTGCCGGCCCTGCATCGCAGCTACCCGACCCTCAAACTCTACGTGCGTGAGAACCTGCCAGAGGACCTGCCCCGCTTCCTCGACGATGGCCGTCTCGACGTCCTGCTGACCCTGCTGCCCTTGCAGCAGGGCGATTTCACCAGCGTCCCCTTGTTTCGCGAGCCGCTGTTCCTGACGGTCGGCGCCGATCATCCTTTCGCCGCGCGTACGACTGTGCGCAAGGACGAGCTCAAGGGCATGGACATCCTGACGCTCGGACCGGGCCATCAGCTGCACGATGCCGTCCTCTCGCTCTGCATCGAGTTCGGCGCCCGCCTGCGCCACGACTTCGAAGGCACGTCGCTCGATACCTTGCGTGAGATGGTCGTCATGGGCCTCGGCGCGACGTTTCTTCCGGGCCTCTACGTTCAACGCGAGATCGTCACCGACAGCAGCCTGAAAACGCTCCAGATCGAGGGGCGTTCGATGCACCGGACGATCGGCATGGTGTGGCGCAAGACCAGCGCGCGCCAGCACGATTATCAGCGACTTGCAGAGTTCATTCGCAAATCCGCCCGCGAAACCTTCCCGATCTTGGCGCCCGCGGGCTGACGCCGCTGGCGGCGATATCGCATCGTTCCCCGATAAATTCTGCAACCCCTCAAAAGGTGATCAATGGAAACGTTGATGACGTTCGGCGCGACCATATGGCTTGGTATGCCGGTCTGGGTCTGGACCGGTTTCGTGCTTCTGGTTGTAACACTGCTTGCCATCGATCTCGGTCTTTTCCACGGCGAAGCGCACGAGCCGACGATCCGGGAAAGCACCATTCTCGCAAGCATATGCCTCACACTTGGATTTGCATTTTCGATCGTTGTTTGGTGGCTTTATTATAAGGGATACGCGGTATCGCCCGACGCGACGATCAGCGCCGCCACAACAGATTCGGCGCGGGCCTGGACCGCTTGGGAGCTTTATCTCACCGGCTGGGTGATCGAAGTCTCGCTCGCATTCGACAATATCTTCGTTATGTCGATGATCTTCACGTACCTCGCCGTGCCAGTGAAGTATCAGCATCGCGTCCTGTTCTACGGCATTCTCGGCGTCATCATCCTGCGCGCCATCATGATCGGCGTCGGTGCCGCCCTGCTGCACCAGTTCTCCTGGATCCTCTACATCTTCTCGGCATTCCTGATCTTCACGGGCATCAAGATGCTGCTCATGGTCGATCAGCAGCCCGACATCGAGAACAACGCACTTCTGAAATGGATGCGCCGCCATCTCCGCATCACTCAGGATTTCGTCGGCCAGAACTTCACCGTGCGCCGACCGGACCCCAAGACCGGCAAGATGGTGCTCTGGTTCACGCCGTTGTTCGTGGCCCTGGTGATGATCGAGTTCGCGGATCTGATCTTTGCCGTCGATTCCGTTCCCGCGATCTTCGCGATCACCCAGGACCCCTTTATCGTCTATACGTCGAATATCTTCGCGATCCTGGGACTGCGCTCGCTCTATGTCGTGCTTTCGACCGTCGTGCATCGCTTCCACTATCTGAAGTATGCGCTGTCACTGGTCCTCGTCTATGTCGGTGGCAAGATCTTCGTCCAGCAGTTCATCGGCAAGATCCCACCCGAGATCAGCCTCACCATCACGGTCGGACTGCTGGCGGGCGGCATCATCTTCTCGCTGTTCAAGACCCGCAACGAACCGGGTCACGCGATGACGTCCACGGAACCCCCGCAGCCGGTGGCTGACAAATTGTGAGCTGAGAGCCACATCGATCGACGACATGTATGAGGCCGCGCACCACGTGCGCGGCCTCACATGCGTTTCGGGCAGGCAAGGCCTATCGACGGCGCCGAGTGAAGCAGCACGCCGCTGACGGCTTGTACGTTTCAGACCGACGGCGAAGCACTCACCGTGTCGGATCGAACGTCGAAGAGACTTCTGCGCTCCGCAGATGATTGCGTCCGAGGCGCCGCGCCATCGCGAGCGCCCAGGGCGCCACCGCGACGAGTTCCTCCATCTGCTCGTCCGTCAATCGCAGGCCGGCCCGCTTCGCAGCGCCCCCCGCTAACGCCCGGACGGACGGCTCCACACCACCGGTATCGGGGCGCCACGGCTTCGGATCCAGCGCCGCCGGCGCGGCTCCCGGCGTCAGCTCGGGTGCGCGCTTGTGGAAACCCGTCGCCGTCTCGTAGGCATGACCGGCCCTGAGGACGAGTGCATCCTCGTGCGGACGCCCCGTGATCTGTAGACCGATGGGCAAGCCCTGGCTCGAGAACCCGCAGGGCAGCGCCAGCGCCGGAGCGCCGGTGCAGTTGAACGGCGACGTGAAGTTCGCCCGCTTCCAGAATGAGAGCACGTCGTACGTATCGAGCCGAGGCGCCGGCGCGGAGTTGACCGTCATGATGAGGTCGAAGCGATGATAGAGCGGCTGCATTTCGCTCATCATCACCCGACGCTCGCGGCTTGCCCGAACATAATCCTCCGACGTGAAGAGACAGGCGGCCAGGCTGCGCGCGCGAAAGTCCTGACCGAAATCCCCGGCACGCGCGATCAGATCATTCAGATGCAACGAAAACAGCTCGGATTCCGCCATGACGATCTTCACGTCCGAGTAGTCCTGCAGCGGCCGCATCGAAGCGGTCTCCACGATGGCACCGAGGTCCCGCAGCACCTGAACGGCTTGCTCGAGTGCGCTCGCGACTTCGGCGCTGACCGGCAGGTCCTTCTCCCAGAAATGCCGGACGACGCCGATCCGCAGTCCCTTGATCCCGCCGTCGATCCCCCTGCTGAAATCTCCGACCTGACGCGCCGACGATGCCGGATCTGCGGGGTCGTGTCCTGCGATGACATTCAGCAGCAGGGCGCAGTCCAGCGACGTCCGGGCCATCGGTCCGCAGTGATCGTAGGAGTAGGAGTTCGGCAGCACGCCCGCCCGGCTGACGAGCCCGTAGGTCGGCTTCAGACCGGCGATGCCACAAAGGCCGGCCGGGCCCCGGATCGATCCGCCCGTATCGGAACCGAGACTGGCCGGAACCAGCCGGGCCGCGAGCGCAACCCCCGATCCCGACGATGATCCGCCGCTGAAATGCGCCGTGTTCCATGGATTTCGGGCGGGCGGCCACGGCAGATCGAAGGATGGGCCACCATGCGCGAATTCGTGCGTGGCGAGTTTCCCCGTGAGCACCGCGCCTGCCGACTTCAGACGCGCCACCGTGGTCGCATCGTGATCCGGCACACGGTCCATGCAGATGCGGGAATGACCCGAGGTCAGAATGCCGGCCGTGTCGTAGATGTCCTTCACCGCGAAGGGAATGCCGTGCAGCGGCCCGCGCCAGTTGCCACGTCCGATCTCGTCCTCGGCGACGCGGGCCGCGGAGCGCGCGATCTCCGGCGTCTTCGTGATGAAGGCGTTGAGTTGCGGATCAAGGGCCGCCGTGCGGTCCAGCAGAGCCTCGGTGTACGCGACAGGTGACAGTTCGCGAGCAGCGATCAGGCGAGACGCCTCTGCCAGTGTCAGATCATGCAGTTCTGTCGACGTCATGGACGCGCTCCCGATGGCCTCGAATTCAGTCTCACCCCACCCCCGATGCGACGCAAGTTGGGAAAAGCGGCATCAGCAGTGCCGAAACCAATGCAGAGGGCGCACCCGCGCGATCGTCTTGCGGATCAACGGCTGCATGTCAGACAGATGCACGGTCTTTCGCCAGGTTGCCGCAGACCCGAGATCACCGGCTGCCCACTGTATTTTGTTCCAGCTCGGTCAATTCCGTCCATTCGGGGCGGAACGACCGACGGACTGGGCTCTGATCTTTTCTCGTGACTACCGGATGCCGGCGCGCATGAAGGACTGCATGAACTGGCGCTGGAAAAGCAGGAAAGCGATGAGCAGTGGCCCGGAGCTCATCAGCGTCGCAGCGGATATGATGGACCAGTCGATGCCCTGATCGACCGCAGCGAAGATCGACAGCCCCACCGTCAGCGGGCGCGTCTCCACGGTATTGGTGATGACGAGCGGCCACAGGAAGTTGTTCCAGTGGTAGGAGACCGAAGTGAGCCCATATGCGAGGTAGGTCGGCCGCGCGAGGGGCACGTAGACGCGCGTGAGCAGTCTCCAGGTGCCGCAGCCCTCGACGGTTGCGGCCTCCTCCAGCTCCCGCGGCACCTGCTTGAAGGCCTGCCGCAAGAGGAAGATGCCGAAGGCAGAGGCCATATAGGGAAGGCCGATCGCCAAGGTCGTGTCGACGAGGCCGAGCTCGCGCATGGTGCGATAGTTCTCGACCATCAGGATGTCGGGCATCACCATGAGCTGAACGAGAACGAGCGCGAAGAGCAGGTCGGAGCCGAGAAACCGCGTGCGCGCGAAGGCGAAGGCCGCGAGCGTGCAGAGGACGAATTGCGCGGCGAGGATCATGGTCACGAGCACGAACGTATTGAGAAAATAGCGTGCGAAGGGAGCGGCATCCCACGCCGCACGAAAGTTCTCGAGCGTCAGCGGCGCGGCGAGGTCGAAGGTGACAGCGTAGGCGGTCGGATGGAACGCCGCCCAGAGCGCATAGAGCAGCGGCGACACCCAGAGGACGGCTAGAATCCAGGCGGCGAAGGCCTCGAGCGCTCGGCCGGCGAGAGCCGCGCGGTCAACCGGGCGCCGGTGCGCGTTGGCGGGTTGCGCAACAGATCGGGCTGTCACCGGTCGGTCCTCATCGGTAGTGGGTCCGTCGCTCCAGCGCGGCGAACTGGATGAGCGCGAGAAGCCCGAGCATCACCAGCAGCACGACCGTGAGCGCGGAGGCTGTGGCGGTGTCCCAGAAGCGGAACCCGACCTCGTAGATGTAGGTCAGCAAGAGCTGGGTCGCGTTGTCCGGCCCACCGCGGGTCATGACGATGATATGGTCCACGAGGCGAAAACCGTTGATCACTGCATTGACGAGAATGAACAGGCTCGTCGGCCCGAGGAGCGGCAGGGTCACGCGGCGAAACGTCGTCCAGCGCGAGGCGCCCTCGACCCGTGCCGCATCGTAGAGTGTCGGGGGAATGGCCTGGAGTGCCGCGAGATAGAAGATCATGAAGAACCCGGCCTCCTTCCAGATCGCGATGGCGATCATCGCGCCGAGTGCCGTCTGCGGGTCGCCGATCCAGTTGGTCGGTCCCCAGCCGAAGAGCGCGGAGGTCGCCCGGTCGATCAACCCGTAGCCGGGTGTGAAGAAGAAGAGCCAGAGGTTGGCCACCGCGATCATGGGCAGCACGGTGGGGGTGAAGAACGCGAGCCTGGCGAGGCCCCGCCCGGGAATGGCCGCGTTGACGAGCAGAGCCATGGCGAGCGCCAGCGCCATGGAGAGGGGCACGGTCGCGGCGGCATAGATCCCGGTGTTGGCGAGCGACGTCCAGAAGATCGGGTCGGCCACCATGGCCTCGTAATTCTCGAGGCCGACGAAAACCGCGGGGCGGGCGCCCCGCGGCGTGCTGTGAAAAGATCGCCACACCGTGGCGATCGCAGGATAGTGCGTGAAGAGCGCAAGGAGCACCAACGCCGGGGACAGCAGCAGCCAAGCGACAAGCGTGGTACGGGTCGCGGGCCTCAGGCGTGGCACGACAGCCTCAACCGCGCTTGAACGGTCGCAGCAGACGCTCGGCCTCGGCTTGGGAGTCGCCCATGGCCGCTGCCGGCTGCTTGCGGCCGGTCAGGGCAGCTTGCAGTCCGTCGTTCAGGGCTTTGGTGACACGCTGGTTGTCGTAAGTGGAGAGTTCAGCGACGGCATGGGGCAGCTGGTCGCGCGCGACCAGAGCCGGCGGAAACTCTGCGGCATAGGCCTTCAGCGCCGGCGTCTCGAAAGCCGCAGGGCTCACCGCGACGTACCCCGTATCGATGCACCATTGCGCGGCGCGCTCAGGCGTCGTCAGGAAACGCGCGAAACGGGCGGCTGCTTCCCGCTGGGCAGGGTTCGCCTGCTTGAAGACGTAGAGATTGCCGCCGCCCGTCGGGCTGCCGCGCCGCTTGCCCGCCGGCAGCATGGCGACGCCGAAGGGGAAAGACGCGTTCCGGCGCACGTTGGTGAGATTGCCAGTGGTGGTCCACATCATGGCGGTCTTGCGCTCGAAGAAGTCGCGCGGCGTGGTTCCCCACTCGACGATTCCGGGCGGGTGGACCTTGTGCACGACGGACAGGTCGACCCAGTACTTCAGGGCTTCGGCGACGCGGGGATCACCAAAGACGACCTGATTACCCTCGGGGTTCATGAGGCGCACGTCGTTCTGCGTGGTGAAGCCCTGGAAGAGCCAGTAGGGAAAGCCCGAGGACGGAATCTGCAGTCCCCAGCGCGTCGTCTGCTCACCTTCGCGCTTCGTCAGCTTCTGGGCGAATGCCACCTGCTCGTCCCAGCTGGCGGGAGCGACGTCCGGGTTCAGCCCGACCTCACGGAAGAGATCCTTGTTCCAGTAGAGCACCACGGTCGAGCGCTGGAAGGGCACGCCCCAGGTCTTGCCGCCAGTACGGCTGTTCTCCAGGAACGCCGGGTAGAAGCTGTCCAGCCAGCCCTTGTCCGAGCCCGGCAGATCGTCCCAGGCGACGATCGCGTCTTCGGTGATCAGTGTGAACATGTCGACGGAGAGCAGGCAGGCGAGCGACGGAGCATCGCCGCCTTTCATGGCCGTCAACGTCTTCGTCAGCGTGTCCTGGTAGGAGCCGGTATAGACCGGCTTGACCCGGAACCCGGGATTAGCCTTGGCGAAATCCTCGCAATAGCCATCGATGATCTTCGTGATCGGCCCGCCGACCGCGATGGGATAGTTGAACGTGATCTCCGTCGCGCCCTGAGCATGCACCGCGGGGGCGGCCAGCGCTGCGCCGGCTGCGGCGAGGCCAGCCAGGGTCTGGCGGCGGTTAGGCGTCAGCGTTCTGGGATTGGTCATGATGCAGTCCTTTCGATGACAGGTCGACGGAGTGACTGGGTGGCCGAGAGAGGGTGTCGGATAGGCGCGCGCCGGACGCACGATCGAAGAAGGCGATGTCGTCCGGGATGGCGAACCGGATCGCCGTGCCCGGCTCGAAAAGGTGGTGGCCGGGCAGAAGCGCTTGCAGCGCGGCGCCGTTCGGCTGGAGCCGCGCGGTCACGAGCGTCTCCACG
>JBGSJD010000212.1:0-4044 GCA_041742195.1 Hyphomicrobiaceae bacterium | reverse complement strand
CAGCGGCACGTCGGCGAGCGCCAGCCTGGCGGCGACGTTCTCCTCGGCGCTCTCGGCAGCGATGCCCGCCAGCCGGTCACCGGCGCGAGGCGGCGACGCCTTGGCGAGCAAGGTCTTCAGGGTCGGAAAGGTGTATGTCGTCGCACCGATGCGTTGACTGTAGGCCATCGCGGCCCTTTCCTCGATCGTCGACGGGTCTCAGGCGCGGCCCGGCCGGGCCGCGACGTCGCCGCCCATGAGCCACTGTCCTGCATATCGCAGCGCGCGCGAAATGTCGGCTCCGATCCCGACCAAGGCCGGCAGGACAAAGAGCAAGAGAATGGTCGCGAAGGCGAGCCCCCAGGAGAGCGTGATCGCGATCGGGATGAGGAACTGCGCCTGCAGGCTCTTCTCGAACAGAAGCGGCGCCATGCCGCCGATGGTCGTCAGCGTCGTGAGCAGAAGAGCCCGGACGCGATCCTTGGCTGCACCGACGACGGCTGTCTCGATCGGCTCCCCCTCGGCCATGCGTTCGTTCATGCGGTCCACCAGCACGATGGCACCGTTGACGGTGATCCCCGAGAGGCCGAGCAATCCGACGAGCGAGAAGAGCGCCAGGTTGAAGCCCATGGCGTAGTGGCCGACCACCATGCCGATAAATCCGAACGGAATGATCGCCATGACGAGGAAGGGTTGCAGCCAGCGCTGGAACACGAAGACCAGGATCAGATAGATCAGCGCCAGCGCCAGCAATCCGCCGACGCGGAGGTCCGCGAACGTCCGGCGCTGGGTTTCGGCGCGCCCCTCGAATGACGACGAGATGGCGTACTTCGCCTCGATGGCCGGAAGGGGACCAGCGCGCAGCGCCGCCAGCACCTGATCGGCCGTCGTGACGGCGCTGTCCACGTTGGCGCGGACGCTGACGGCGAGCTTGCCGTCATAGCGCTGCACGACCGAGAACGCCTGCTGCTCGGCGACACGCACGACCTCGGACAGGCGGACGTTGCCACCGGTCGGAGACCGCAGGTTCAGGGCGAGCAGCCCTTCGAGCCCGCGTTTGCGATCGGCCTCGGCAGAGCGGACGCGGATCGACACCTCCTCGTCACCGCGGGCGAACCGGACCGCAATCGCGCCCTGATAGGCGGCACGCACCTGACGGGCGACGAGTTCCGTCGTGAAGCCCAGCGACTGGCCGCGGGGCGTCAACTCGAGCACCACCTCGGCCTTGCCGTAGGGGAGATCGTCATCGAGCCCGATGAGGCCGGTGAAGCCTTCGAGTGTTGCGCGCAACTCAAGTGCCGCTTCCTTCAGCCGGTCCAGCGACTGACCGCTCAGCCGGACATCCACGTCGAAGCCCGGCGGGCCGACGCGACGCCCGAGCACGGCGACATTGTCGATGCCGACGATCGGAGGAATGGCCCGCTGCCAGGCGGCGATGAAGCGGGGCGTGCGGACGTTCCGCTCCTCGCCGGGCGTGAGTTCGACCTCGACGCGGGCGAGGTTCTCGCCGCGGCTCTGGTCCTGCTGACCGAGCGTCGTGTAGGCGAGCACCATCAGCGACTTGCCGTTGTTGTCCGGGACCAGCCGCCGCTCGACGTCGCGCGCCGACTCTTCGATCCGCTTCAGGGCGGCCATGCGATCGGCTTCGGGAAGGCCGGGCGTGAACGTGACGTTGGCGTAGACAACTTCTGCCTCGGGCACGGGAAAGAACGTGAAGGCGACACGGCCGCCCGAGATGAGACCGAAGGCTCCCATCATGCCGGCGATCGACAGCGCCAACGTCACGTAGCGCCAGCGCACCGCGCGCGCGATCAGGCCAGCGACGAGATGATCGCGGAACCACGTGAACCCGATATCGAAGCGGCGGCGAAACGCCTGCCCGAAGCGCGCGACCAGCGACGGCGCGCGGCGGGCACGGAGCTTGGCTGCCTCCAGCGAGTGCATCAGATGCGACGGCAGCGTCAGGAAGCACTCGAGGAGCGACGCCATGAGCGCCACGATGACGACCATCGGAATGGCGGCCAGAATCTGGCCGATGACGCCCGTGATCAGCAGCATGGGCAGGAAGGCCGCCTGCGTCGTCGTCGTCGAGGCGAGGACGGGCAGGAACATGCGCCGGGCGGATTCGAGTGCGGCATCGAACGGCGCCGCCCCGCGCTCGGTTCGTGTCACCGTCTCCTCGCCGACGACGATGGCGTCGTCGACCAAGGTGCCGAGCACGAGGATCAGTGCGACGAGGGAGATGGCGTTGATGCTCTGGCCGGAGGCCAGCATCAGCGAGAATGTCGCCAGCAGCGCGATGGGAACGCCGAGCGCGACCCAGAAGGCCACGCGCATGTTGAGAAAGATCAGCAGCACCAGAACGACGAGCGCGAAGCCCTGCAGCGCGTTGGTCGCCAGCATCCGGATGCGCTGATCCACGACCTTGGCGCGTATGTCGAAGACGTCGACCGACATGCTCGGCGGCAGCGTGGCGCGGACTGCCTCGACCGTGTCGAGCATCAGGCGCATGGACTTCAGCGTGTCGCCGGTGACGGTCCGCTGCACGTTGAGGACGAGCGTGCCGTTGCCACTCTGGAAGTGCCGGATGGCGCCTTCTTCGAACGACTCGCGCACGACGGCCACATCGCGCATCAGGATTTTCTGGCCGGTATCGAAGGCCTTCAGTTCGATGCTGGCGACGCCATCGGCGGTCACCGTTCGGCCTCGGGCGCGGAGCTGCTTTTCGCTGGCGCCTTCGAGATTGCCGAGCGGCAGGTTCTGGCTGACAAGAGCGATCCGGTCGGCCACGTCGCGGGCGGACAAGCCGAGCTGATGCAGGGTGGCTGCGGGGATCTCGGCCCAGATCTCGCGATCACGCTTGCCGGAGAGCGTGACGCGGTCGATGCCGGCGTCGAGCAGCCGATCGCGGAGCGACTTCGCCGCATCCTGCAGCACGCCCTCTTCGAAGGGGCCCGACAACGCCACCATGCCGACCGTCTCGTAGAGCAGCACGCGGGTGATGACGGGGCGCTCGCTGTCCTGCGGCAGGGTCGTGATGGCCGCCATTCGGCTCTCTACATCGGAGAGCGCGCGCTGCATGTCGGCGCCGTCCTTGAACTCGAGCGAGATACGGACGAGGCCCTCGACGGCGTAGGACTTCACGTTGTCGATGCCGTCGATGAAGCGCACCTCGGGCTCGACGATATCGATGATACCTTCAGAGATCTCCTCGGCGCTGGCGCCGGGCCAGACGATCTGCACGGTGATCGTCGGCACCTCGGTCGAGGGAAAGAACTGCGTGTTGATGCGGCCAAGTGCGACGAGGCCCAGCACCACCATGACGATGGCGACGAGGTTCGGGGCGACGCGATGCTCGAGGAATGCCCGGATCAGGCCACCGCCGCGCTCCGATCGTCGCGTGTCGCTGCTCATGGCCAAGGCCTCACCGGCTTCTTACGAGAACGCCCGGCCCGGCATCCGCGAGGCGGGTGGTCATGATCTCGGCGCCGTCCGGAAAGGCTCCGGAGAGCAGCACAAAGGCGCCGTCATAGGCCTCGATGCGGACGGGGATCGGCACGAGCCGGCGATCCTCGCCGACACGGAACACGACATCGCCGGGGTGAACGGCGCTCTGCGGCAGACGGACCACGTTGCGGAAATCGATATCGGGGGTGGTGACGTTGACGAACGCGCCGGGGCGCAGGATGTCATTGGCCCGCGACCGGTCGATACGGGCAAGGACGTCAAAGCCGCCGGTTGCCGAGGCGACCACGGGCGATACGCGATCGATCGCGCCGGGCACCTCGCGGACGATCGCGCCGCCACGCCACACGACCGTCACCGGCCGGCCTTCCAGCTTCCCGCCGTCGGACGTCAGCCGTCCATACTGCCCATCGGTCAGCGTGAAGCGGACCTCGAGGCGATCGACGTCGTAGAGCGTCGCGACACGGTCATTGACGTTGACGAGGCGGCCTTCCTCGGCGGCGACGTTGGAGACGATGCCGTCGAACGGCGCGACCAGCTGCGTGTTGCGAATGTCGCGCTCGGCCTTGCGCACGTTCCATGCCAGCCGGTCGAGCGCGG
>JBGSJD010000211.1:0-1618 GCA_041742195.1 Hyphomicrobiaceae bacterium | reverse complement strand
TGATCGCCGGCATCCGCCGCGACGAGGAGGCGACGCGGGCAAAGGAGCGGTTCTTCTCGCCGCGCGGCGCCGCCTACGGCTGGGACGTCAAGGACCAGCCGCCGGAGCTGTGGGACCAGTTCAACACCACCGTGCCGGCGGGCGCGCACTTGCGCATCCACCCGATCCTGCATTGGACCGAGCTCGATATATGGGTCTACACCCGCCGCGAGGGCATCCCGGCGATGTCGCTCTATTTCTCGCAGGGCGGCAAACGCTACCGCTCGCTCGGCGATCAGGACATCACCTTCCCCGTGGCCTCCGACGCCTCGACGCTCGACGAGATCATCGAGGAGCTGGCCAGGACACGCACGCCCGAGCGCTCCGGACGCGCCATGGATCACGAGGCCGAGGACGCCTTCGAGCGGCTTCGCGCCGGCGGCTACCTGTGAGGGACGAACCGATGAGCAAGCTATCGCTGGCCTATCCGCGCGCCGTAACCGCCACCGAAGCCGACGAGCGCCCGCTGGTGCGCATCGTCATCGTCGGCCACGTCGACCACGGCAAGTCGACGATCATCGGCCGCCTGATCCACGACACGGGTTCGCTGCCGGACGGCAAGCTGGAGGCGATCCGCGCCGTCAGCGAGAAGCGCGGCATGCCGTTCGAGTGGTCGTTCCTGCTCGACGCGCTGCAGGCCGAGCGCGATCAGGGTATCACCATCGACACGAGCCAGATCCGGTTTCGCGCGCCGACCCGCGACGTGATGCTGATCGACGCGCCGGGACACGTGGAGTTCCTGCGCAACATGGTGACGGGCGCGGCCCAGGCCGATGCGGCGCTGCTGGTCGTGGATGCGGCCGAAGGCGTCCGCGAACAGACCCGCCGCCACGGCTATCTCCTGCATCTCCTCGGCCTCCGCCGTGTGGTCGTCGTCATCAACAAGATGGATCGCGTCGACTGGGACGAACGTCGCTACGCGGCGATCGAGGCCGAACTCGGCGGTTACCTCGGCCATCTCGGCCTCGTACCGGAGCGCTTCGTGCCGGTCGCCGCCCGCGACGGCGGCAACATCGTCACGCGCGCCGCGGAAGGGCCCTGGTATCAGGGGCCGACGCTGATCGAGGCGATCGACCAGTTCGTGCCGTCGCGCATGGCGCGCGACCCGAGCCTGCGCATGCCGGTGCAGGAAGTCTACAAGTTCGACGACCGCCGCATCGTGGCGGGCCGCGTCGAGAGCGGCGAGATCAAGGTCGGCGACGACATCGTCTTCCAGCCCTCCGGCAAACTCGCGAAAGTTGCCTCGATCGAAACGTGGCCGGCTCGCAAGGGGGCAGCGGCGCTCGAAACGCTCGAAGCCGGCCGTCCGGCGGGGATCACGCTCGATCGCGAGATCTTCGTCGAGCGCGGCGAGGTGGCGGTGCCCGTCTCCTCGAAGCTCTCCGGCGTGCGCGGCTTCGAGGCCCGCATCTTCTGGCTCGGTCAGACCCCGATCCTCGTCGGAACCCGCCTGAAGCTGAAACTCGGCACCGCCGAGGCGCAGGCGCGCATCGCGGCCATCAAGACGGTGGTCGACACCGGCACGCTCGAGCGCGCCGAGCGCCGGGAAGTGGAACGCAACCAGGTGGCCGAAGTGGCC
>JBGSJD010000210.1:0-2353 GCA_041742195.1 Hyphomicrobiaceae bacterium | reverse complement strand
CCGCCACCACGAGCGGCACCTCCGCCACCACCACCGCCGGGGGATACGGCAGCGGGTGAGCCTCCGCCGCCACCGCGCCCCCCACCACCGCCGCCTCCACGGCCACCGCCATCACCGCCGCGTTGTGCGAGTTGCACAAGGTCGCCAGACGGTTTCGACACAACACCTTGTTGTGCGCTTACCGGCCCTGCGAGAAGCAGGACGCCGGCCGCGCAAATCGATACGAAACGAGACGTACGCATGATCGCTCCTCAGGTTGCAATGAGCCTGTAGGAGGAACGTACCAGCGCCAGAAGGGTTCCGGTTTGCCCGGGCGCAAGCCGCGACTGATCCTTACCCGCCCGTCACACTCATGTGCCGCTGCACGGCCGGCGTCTTGGTGCGCCGATCGATGATGAAGTCGTGCCCCTTCGGCTTGCGCGTGATGGCTTCGTCGATCGCCCGCATGAGCGGCGCATCGCTGGTGCTGGCGCGAAGCGGCGTCCTGAGGTCGGCCGCATCCTCCTGGCCGAGGCACATGTAGAGCGTGCCGGTACAGGTAAGCCGCACCCGGTTGCAGCTCTCGCAGAAATTGTGCGTCATCGGCGTGATGAACCCGAGCCGGCCGCCGGTCTCCTTGACGCGCACATAGCGTGCCGGACCGCCGGTCTTGTACGGGATGTCCTCCAGCGTGAACCGGTCGAGGAGCCGCGCCCGCACGATCGACAGCGGCAGATACTGGTCCGTCCGGTCGCCATCGATGTCGCCGAGCGGCATGGTCTCGATCAGCGTCAGGTCGTAACCGCGACCGTGGGCGAACTGCATCAAGGCCTCGATCTCGTGCTCGTTGACACCCTTCAGCGCCACGGCGTTGATCTTGACCGCGAGGCCGGCTTTGTCCGCAGCATCGAGACCGTCCATCACGGCCGCGAAATCGCCCCACCGCGTGATAGCCTTGAATTGCGCCGGGTCCAGCGTGTCGAGCGACACGTTGATCCGTCGCACGCCAGCGGCATGGAGATCGCCTGCGAACTTGGCTAGCTGGCTGCCGTTGGTCGTCACCGTCAGTTCGTCGAGCGCGCCCGTCCCGAGATGACGTCCGAGGCGTTGGAACAACCAGAGGATGTTCTTGCGCACCAGCGGCTCGCCGCCCGTGATCCGGAGCTTCCGCACGCCACGCGCGACGAACGCCGAGCACAGGCGATCGAGCTCCTCGAGCGACAGCAGGTCCCGCTTCGGCAGGAACGTCATGTGCTCCGACATGCAGTAGACGCAGCGGAAATCGCAGCGGTCCGTGACCGACACCCTGAGATAGCTCACATGCCGGCCGAACGGGTCGATCATCGGCCCGCTGGGCGTCTCGGAGGCAGGATCGTTGAGGACGATGTCGGTCATGGCGTCTCGGACGTTGGTGTACTTCCTGACATATAGCAGATCCGGATGGATTTCCGAGTCCGCTGCAGGGATATTATTGGAGAGCCGCCCACCAGCGTTACCCGGCGAGCAGTCGGCCCACCGCGTCGGCATAGACCTCGGCGCCAAACGCGATGTCGGCGTCGGAGGTGTTTTCCGTCCAATGATGCGAAATGCCGCCGATCGAGGGCACGAACATCATGCCGGAGGGCATGACCTCCGAGAGCACCTGCGCGTCGTGTCCCGCACCCGAGGGAATGCGCGTATGGCATCCCGGCGCCCGCATCTCGGCCGCCGCCTCGACCGCCGCCTGGAACCGCTGGTCCATGACGGCAGGCGTGCTCTTCCGCAGCGCCTCGACCGTCCCGTGGCACGGTCCGGCCTTGCTCGCCGCCGCGACGAGATCTCTGAGCGTGGCTTCCAGCTTGGCGAGCATGGCCGGCTGGTCGTCGCGGATCTGGAACAGCATTTCGGCCCGACCGGGGATGATGCTCGGCGCGCCGGGCTCGAGCGTGATCCGGCCCGTCGTCCACACGGTTCGCGGCCCGCATACCTTGGGGAATGTCTCGTCGATGGCGACACAGAGCTTCGCACAGGCGAGCCCGGCATCCTTGCGGATCGCCATGCGGGTCGTCCCGGCGTGGTTCTGCACGCCTTCGAAAACCACCCGGAACTGACAGATGCCGACGATCGACGTCACCACGCCGATCTTCAGGGAGTTCGCTTCAAGCCAATCGCCCTGCTCGATATGCGCCTCGAGATAGCCGACGTAACGACTGGCATCGACGGTCACCCTCGGCCGACCGGCGAACCCGGCTTTGGCGAGCGCGTCGCGCATGGAGATCCCCTGCGTCCGGTCGACGGCCGCGTCGACGTCGGCCTCCGTCAGCTTGCCGATGCCGGATCGGCTGCCGAGGAAGTGCCCGAAATGGCCTTCCTCGTCACACCAGGCCGCCACGTC
>JBGSJD010000209.1:0-2062 GCA_041742195.1 Hyphomicrobiaceae bacterium | reverse complement strand
ACCGATCTCGATACCATCGGTGCTGGCGACCTCAACACGTTCCTGCGCGCCTATAACTCCACTCCCCGAAAGTGCCTCGACTACCGAACACCGGCAGAGGTATTCATCGAGCAAGTGTTGCACTTCGAATGTGAATCCACCTCCCCGCCTTCGCGGGGATGACGTCACGTTGAGGATGAGGCGGGCCGATAGGGCGGTGAACGTCGTCCGCATCTCGTCCCACGCGACCCCGGCTCTCGGGGCCGAAGCCCCTCGGCGGGGGACGCAGTGGTGGGCTTGGCGAGATCGTCGTCACGTGGGAAGGCCCCGGCTCTTCGCGCTCACGCGCTGCGGCCGGGGACGCAGGGGGAGGGTTTGGGTTGGCTGAGGGACCGGACGCATCGCGATGCTCGCCGCCCGCCTAGCCGCGGTTCTTGCGCTCGCGGATTTCGGCGAACACTTCCCAGTCGGCGGCGGTTTCCATGCCGAGCTGCTTGCGGATCGCGGCGACGTGGGGGCGCAGGAAGGGGTTCGTTTCGAGTTCCACATCGAGGCGCGTCGGAAGCGTGGGCTTGCCGGCAGCGCGCAGTTTGTCGACTTCGGCGGCGCGGGCGACGAGGGCGGCGTTGCCCGGCTCGATGCCGAGCGCGAAGCGGGCGTTCGACTGGGTGTACTCGTGGCCGCAATAGATCGTCGTGTCGCCGGGCAGCTTCGCGAGGCGCGAGAGGCTCTCCCACATCATCTCAGGGGTGCCTTCGATGACGCGGCCGCAGCCGATGGCGAACAGCGTATCGCCGACGAAGGCCACCTTGGCCGAGGGGATGTAAAAGGTGATGTGGCCGGCGGTGTGGCCGGGCGTGTCGAGCACCTCGACCCTTGCGCCGCCGAAGTCGAAGCTGTCGCCGCCGCCGACGGTGCGGTCGAGGCCCTTGATCTTCGCCGCCTCGTTCTTCGGACCGATCACGGTGCAGCCGGTTTCCGATTTCAGGGGCACGACGCCCTGCGTATGGTCGGCGTGGTGATGGGTGACGAGGATGTGGCTGAGCTTCCAGCCCTTCGCGGCGAGCGCCTGGCGGACGGGCTCGGCGTCGGGCACGTCGATGGAGGCCGTCATGCCGGTGTCGGGGTCGTGGATCAGGACGCCGAAGTTGTCACTCAGGCACGGGAACTGATGGATCTGGAGCGCGGCCACGGAATTCTCCTCGATGGGGACGGTCAATGGGGTGGGTGAACCTGTCCCGGCGGGCGCGGCGGCGGCCCTTGCGGCGCGGCGTGTTCATTCCACCCGCTCGGACCACACACTAGCATCCGAGGTCGCGATTGCAACGTGGGGCAGCCTCCGACGGCAGGCTTGCCGCCACGGTCCCCAAAGGCGATGCTATAGTCAAAGCCATGCATACGGATATCAGGCAGCTCCTGAGTTTCTACGCGAGCCCGCTCGGCACGGTGGCGCGCCGCATTATCGCGCATCACGTGCGCTCGCGGTGGCGGCGGTGCACGGGCAAGACGCTGATGGGGCTCGGTTTTGCGTCACCGTTCCTCGGCTCGTTCCGGGGCGAGGTGGCGCGGCTCGGCGCACTGATGCCGTCGACGCAGGGGGCGGTCGTGTGGCCGCCGTCGGGGGACGTGCACACCGTCGTCGTCGACGAGGACCACCTGCCGCTTCCCGACAACTCCATCGACCTGATGCTGGTCGTGCATTGCCTCGAGACGAGCGATCAGGGCCGGTATCTGTTGCGTGAGATCTGGCGGGTGCTGGCGCCGGAGGGCCGGCTGCTGATCGTCGTGCCGAACCGGCGCGGGCTGTGGGCGCGGTTCGACGTGACGCCGTTCGGGCACGGGAGGCCCTACAGCCGGCCGCAGCTCGAGCGGCTGCTTACCGAGGCCCTGTTCACGCCGGTCGACTGGGGGACGGCGCTACACATGCCGCCGCTCGACAATCGTCTGGTGCTGCGCTCGGCCATGACGCTGGAGCGGCTCGGGGCGAGGTTCAATCCCGCGTTCGCGGGGGTGCTGATCGTCGAGGCCAGCAAGGAAGTGATGTCGCCGCTCGGCAAGCCGGAGAAGGCGCGGCGGCTCACCG
>JBGSJD010000208.1:0-2706 GCA_041742195.1 Hyphomicrobiaceae bacterium | reverse complement strand
CTCCGCAGGGCGGTGGCTTCATGCGCTCGGCGCTCGCGACAGCAGCCGGTGTCGCCGGTGGCATGATGGCGGCCAATGCGCTGTCAGGAATGCTGGGTGGCGGTTCGTCCGCCTCCGCGGCGACCGGCTCGCAGGCGACGACCCCGGCCGACGAAAATTCGCCGTTCGCGGTGAATAACGACGCGGACCGTCAGGCTGAGCTCAACGCGCAGCAGGACGCCGAGCAGGATGCCGAGCTCGCCAACGAGCAGACGGCGTCCTACGACGACAGCTCGGACTGGGGTTCGGCTGACGACAGCGAATACTGATCGGGTCTCGCTCTAGGCCAACCACGTAGGCGTCGCCGCATTCGCGGCGGCGCCTTTTGCTTGGCGCGCTCAGGTGCCGCCCTTCGTGTTCCAGCCGACCGTATCCTTGTCGAGGAACTTGTTGGGCTTCAGGAACATCGAGAGCACGAGGCAGCCGTTCGGCGAGTGGGCGTCGTGGCGGTTGCCGGCCGGCCGCCACACGAAATTGCCCGCTGTCGCCTCGCCTTCGTCGTCGATGAGCGATCCCTCGAGAACGAAGCTCTGCTCGATCTCCACGTGCTCGTGATAGGGCAGCTTCGCCCCGGGCGCGAACCGAAAGAGGCCCGTCACGAGCCCGCTGTCCTTGTCCTCGACGAGAACCTTCATCGTGACGCCGGGAAATCTCGTCTCCTGCCAGGGCAGCGCGTCGACGTTGACGTAGCGCGACGCAAGGGCCCCGAGCGGCGTCGAGGGCTTCAGAAAGGGTGTTTCGGCGGTCATGGGCGGTCACCTCACGAGCTGACGTCGGGCGAGGGTTCCATCAGACGAGTGCCCTGTCAAACGGATGTCGGTGGGCTTTCCATCCGGTTCGGTTTGTGCGACGCCCTCGGCCAGAGAACCTGATACGGAGATCCGCTGATGACAGCCGCCGCGACCGAGGCGCTCGTTCGCCGCTACTACGACGCCTTCAACCGGGGCGATGCGGACGCCATGCTGGCGTGCCTGTCGGAGACCGTCGTGCACGACGTCAATCAGGGCATGCGTCGGCCGGGCAAGGACGCCTTCAAGGCGTTCTCGGCGCACATGAGCCGCTGCTATGCGGAGAAGCTGACCGACATGGTCGTAATGGTGTCGGCTGACGGTCGCCGCGCCGCCGCCGAGTTCAACGTCGAAGGCACCTATCTCGCGACCGACGAAGGCATGCCGCCCGCCGATGGCCAGAGCTACGTCCTCCCCGCAGGCACGTTCTTCGCCATTGAAAACGGGCTGATCGTTCGCATCTCGACGTATTACAACCTGACCGACTGGCTGATGCAGGTGACGGGTGAAGTAGGGGATTGAGCATGCCGATCGAGGTGAAGTCCCTCTCGGGGGGCGCGATCCGATCCGTTCTCGACGATCTGGCCCGCCTCAGAATCGAGGTGTTTCGCGCCTGGCCCTATCTCTATGAGGGCACCTACGATTACGAGCGGGCCTATTTCCACGCGTTCACCGCGAGCGAGGGGGCCGTCGTCGTCGTGGCGCAGGACGGCAACCGGACGATCGGCGCGGCGACGGGTGCTCCGATGGGGACCCATGCCGCCGAGGCATCCGAGCCGTTGCGTCAGGCCGGCTACGATCTGGCCAAGGTTTTCTACTTCGGAGAGTCGGTCCTGCTCCCGGCCTATCGCGGCCGTGGGCTCGGTCACGCGTTCTTCGAGCATCGCGAGGCGCACGCCCGCGCGCTCGGCGGTTTCACCCACGCAGCCTTCTGTGCCGTCGTGCGACCAGGAGACCACCCGGCGCGTGCCGTCACCTATCAGCCCCTGGACCCGTTCTGGACAAAGCGCGGCTATCGGCCCGTGCCCGGCGTGCTGGGCTCACTGTCGTGGCAGGATATCGGCGCCGAGACAGAGACAGCCAAGCCGATGCAATTCTGGATGAAGCCGCTATAATGGGCCGGTGACGCATTCTGCGTGCGGGGGACAACCAATGGCGCTGATCGACGATATCCCGGAGCCGACCCGGGCCCACATTCTGGCCCTGCCGATCCCGACACCCGACACGGCGCCCTTCGTGGCCGGACCGCCGCTCGCGGCACGCCGCATCGCCATGGTGACGAGCGCCGCGCTCCATCCCTCGGGCGAGGTGCCGTTCCTGCACGGAACGACGGAGTTCCGGGAACTCCCTTCCGAACTCCCCTTGTCCGACATCCGCATGAGCCACGTGTCGATCAATTTCGACCGTTCCGGCTTCCAGCGCGACATCAACGTCGTCTATCCGATGGATCGGCTTCGCGAGTTGGCCGCCGCCGGCGAGATCGGCAGCGTGGCCGCAACCCACTATTCGGTGATGGGCTCGACCGATCCCGCCACCATGCAGGACACCGTCGCGGCGCTCGCGTCCCGCCTTGTAGCCGACCGCGTGGAGGGCGTGCTCTTCTTACCTGTTTGACCGTTCTGTACGCGCGCCGTGAGCGCGCTGGCCCACGGAGTGGAGACGGCAGGGATCCCGACCACGGTGATCGGCCTCGTCAGACCGCATCTCGAAGCAGCGAAGCCACCGCGCTCGCTCTTCGTGCCGTTCCAGCTCGGCCGACCTTTGGGCGAACCCGAAGACGTCGGCTTCCAGCGGCGCGTCCTGCTCAGCGCCCTGCACCAGCTCGAACGCACGGACGGGCCCGTGCTGCTCGAGGACTTCGCGGATCACCCGCCGGGCT
>JBGSJD010000207.1:0-1689 GCA_041742195.1 Hyphomicrobiaceae bacterium | reverse complement strand
GCGCGGCTCGAGGCCGTGCTCCGGGCTTCGATCGAGAGCATCGAGGGCCTCGTGGTGCGCATCGCGGCGTTGCCCTCGCGGACGCCGGAGGCCATACGGGCCCGGCTTTCCGAGCAGGTGCAGAGGCTCGTCGGGACCAGTGGGACCTTCGATCCCGAGCGGTTGCATCAGGAGGCGATCCTGATCGCGACCCGGGCCGACATCGAGGAGGAGATCAAGCGGCTCGGCGCGCATATCGCGGCGGCGCGGGGCCTCGTCAGCGAGACGGCGCCCGCCGGCCGGCGCCTCGATTTCCTTGCGCAGGAGTTCAATCGCGAGGCCAACACCATCTGCTCGAAATCGGGCGACGTCGAGATGACGCGGCTCGGGCTCGAGCTCAAGGCCGTGATCGATCAGTTGCGCGAGCAGGTGCAGAACATCGAGTGACCGCCATGTCAGCCACCCAACGTTCTGCTCCCCCGGACGCGCCACGACGCGGCCTCATGCTGGTCATGTCGTCGCCATCGGGGGCCGGAAAAACCACGCTCTGTCGCGAGATCCTGGCGCGCGATCCCGGGCTTGCGATGTCGATCTCGGTCACGACGCGGGCGCCCCGACCGGGCGAGACGGACGGGAAGGATTATCATTTCCGCACGCCGTACGCGTTTCGGGCGCTGCGCGACAGCGGTGGTCTCCTCGAGTGGGCCGAAGTGCACGGCAACTACTACGGGACGCCCGCGGCGGACGTCGCCGAACGCCTGAGCGCGGGGCAGGACGTGCTGTTCGATATCGACTGGCAGGGTGCGCAACAGCTTGCGCACAAGGCGGCGGCGGACACGGTGCGGGTGTTCATCCTGCCGCCGTCGGCGGTGGTTCTCGAACAGCGCCTGATCGGCCGCAATCAGGACGGACCGGACGTCATCGAGCGGCGGCTCGCGGGTGCGGCGGCGGAGATCGCGCACTGGGCGGAATACGACTACGTCGTCGTGAACGCCAAGCTCGACGCCAGCCTCGATACACTGCAGGCGATCCTCGCGGCCGAGCGGGCGCGGCCCCGGCGGCTTCTGGGTGTGCGCGCGCTGGCGACAGGGATGCTGTCGGATCTCGCGGCGCGGACCAGCCGTCAGGCGTAGGCTCGCGACTGGTTCAGACGCCAGCGTCGACGGCGGCTGCGAGGCGGGCGAAGTCGGCGGGTGAGAGTTCTTCCGCGCGACGCTCGGGCTCGATGCCGGCGGTGGCGAGGAGTGCAAGAGGCTCGCGGCCCAGTTGCTTTAGGCTTTGGCGGAGCATCTTCCGGCGTTGGCCAAACGCGGCTGCCGTGACGCGCCCGAGTGTGAAGACGCTGCAGGCCGGCTCGCAGACCGGGCGCGGCACGAAGGTCACAACGGCTGATGCAACTTTTGGCGGTGGCGTGAACGCTTCGGGGCCCAAGGCGACGGCGATCCGCACCTCGGCCCGCCATTGCGCGATGACGGCGAGGCGGCCATAGGCCTTGGTGCCCGGTGCCGCGACGATGCGTTCGGCGACCTCCTTCTGGAACATCAGCGCCATGCGCCGCCACCAGGGCGGCCAAGGCTCGGTTTCGAGCCAGGCCACGAGGAGGCGGGTGGCGACGTAATAGGGAAGATTGGCGGCGATCACGACGCGGCCGGCGTCTTCGCCGACGAGGTGCTGCCAGTCGACGTCCGTCGCATCCGCGAAGTGGGGGAC
>JBGSJD010000206.1:0-4027 GCA_041742195.1 Hyphomicrobiaceae bacterium | reverse complement strand
ACGTGCCCGGCCGGTTGATGGACGTCAGCATCGGCGCGGGTCCCGCGGCGGACCCGGCGTCGGCACCGCTGGAGCTGCTCAGTCTCCGGGGCACCTGGGACGCGCCGTCCATCTCGCTCCACAAGGTCGATCGGCCGGACGTGAAGGCAGAGATACCGCTCCGGAGCCAGTAACAAGCTGGCCGTGGCTTTTCTCCGCCTGCCGTCGTCAGGTGCGCCGCTCAGTCGCCGGGCTTCTCCGGCACGATGCTGGAAATGATCGAGCGGTCGAGCGCCTCGAACTCGTGATAGCCGATCAGTTCGTAGAGCCGCTTGCGGGTCAGCATGCGATCAACCTGAGGCGCGGTGGTGTCGTCGGCCGCCAGCCCCGCATAGAACGTCTCCATCGCACGCGCAGCGATGCGCAGCGACGAGACCGGCCAGATCACGATGCGGACGCCGGCCTCCTCGAGTGCGGCAGCCGTCTCGAGGGGCGTGCGGCCGAACTCGGTCATGTTGGCCATGACGGGGCGGGGTATGGCCGAGGCAAAGACCCGGAACTGCTCCAGACTGGTCAGTGCGTCGGGAAAGACGACATCGGCGCCGGCTTCGGCGTAGATACGGCCGCGGGCGATGGCACCCTGCAAGCCCTCCGAGGCCGCCGCGTCGGTCCGGGCGATGATGACGATGTCGCGGCTCGCCTTCCTCGCCGCCGCGATCTTGGCCGCCATCTGCTCGGCGGGAATGATCGTCTTGTCGTTGAGGTGGCCGCATTTCTTCGGAAGCACCTGATCCTCGATATGGACGGCGGCGGCGCCCGACATTTCAAGTTCGCGGACCAGCCGCATCGCGTTGAGCGCCTCGCCGTAACCGGTGTCGCCGTCGACGATCAGGGGCAGGCCGGTGGCGCGGGAGACCGATCGGACGACGAGGCACAACTCCTCTTGCGTCAGGATGCCGAGGTCGGGGAGGCCGAGGCTCGCCGTCACGGCACCGCCCGAGATGTAGAGCGCCTCGAAGCCGGCTTCGCGTGCCAGCAGCCCGGCAAGGGCGTTGTGCGCTCCGGGCGCACGAACGATCCCGGGGCCAGCGAGGCGCTCGCGCAACCGGACTCCCGCCGATTTCCCCTCGGCATTCGATCCGACCAGCCAGCCTGCCATCCGCTCCTCCCGTCCCAAGCGACAATCGCCGCACCTTATAGGCGAGCGCCCCCGAAATGCACGCTCTTGTCATGCGCTCTTCGTTGACCGGGCCAGCCGAAGTTGCCATTAGTTTGCCAAGCGATCCTGTCATCACACTGAACGCGTATTGCCCGGATATCGAACACCTCGAGAGCCCGGGGCGGGATGTCTTATCGGGGCAGCTGTATCGCAGTCCGCCCGGCGCACTGATCATGAGGTCACGAGAGAGATGCGGGACAGGAAGCGGACGCCCTGGATGCTCTTGCTGACCGCGTTCGGCGTCGTCCTGTCCATGATGACGGCCGCGAAATTCGCCGCGGCCGATGCCGAAAAGCGTCTCGTGGTCGCCATCGCGTCGCCCTACGACACGCTCGACCCCCACCTCATTCTCGACACGCGGCGCACCGACGTCCGGCTCCACGTCTACGACGGACTCTTTCGCTGGATGGACGGGCCGCTCAGGATCGCGCCGTGGCTGGCGCAATCCTACACGGCGTCAGAGGATGGCCGTACGTTCCGCTTCACGCTGCGCAGCGATGCCAAGTTCCACGATGGCCGGGACGTGCGCGCGGCCGATGTCGTCTATTCCGTCGAGCGCATCCTGGCTCTCAAGCGCGGCGTCGCCCCGCTGCTCACCGGACTGCTCAGCCCCGGTTCGACGAAGGCGATCGACCCTCAAACTGTCGAGTTCAGCCTTTCGCGCCCGTCCCCTCTCTTCCTGACGCTGTTGCCGGAGATCGCCATCGTCAACTCGGAGCTGCTCAAGGCGAACGAGGTGAACAACGACTGGGGCCGGGCTTGGCTGCAGTTCAACGAAGCCGGCTCGGGCGCCTATAGCTTCAAGTCGCGCGATCCGTCCGGCGGCGTCGTCATGGAACGGTTCGCGGGCCACTGGAGCATGGACGGCGGCAGTGCGCCGATCAAGGAAGTCGAGCTTCGTCCCGTCCTCGATACGGAGCAGCGTATCGAGAACCTGCTCAAGGGCGAGGTGCACGTCGCGGAAGGCAACTTCCTGCCGCACCAGACAAAGCGACTGCGCGACGCCAAGGACATTGCAGTCGCCGAAATCGACAGTCCGCGCATCTTCGTCGGGCTGCTCAATGCCGGACGCGACCCGTTCAAGACCCAGGCCACGCGCAAGGCCATCGCACAGGCCTTCCACGCCGAGAGCTTCATCTCCGGCTCCCTGCCGCAAGGCGCGTCCGGGGTCACGATCCCGCTGCCGCCGTCACTCGGGGCGCCGCCGCAGGGCTTCCAACGACCGGCCTACGATATCGCAGCTGCCGCCGAGGCGCTCGCCAAGGCCAAGGTTCCGGCGCGCGAGATCACCATCGGCGCCATCGCCGGCGATCCGCATTCGGAGCGGGCGGCGCTGATCATGATGGGTGGGCTCGCCCGCCTCGGCCTGACGTCGCGCATCGTCTCCGAGCCGTGGCCGGCCATTGCGACCCGAATGCGCGACGAGAAGCAGATGTACGACATCCTGTTCCTCTGGAAGGGCACGCGGTACCTCGACGCCAACAACTGGCTCGGCGAAATGTACGATTGCGATATGTTCGGCGCCGGCAACAGCAGCTGGTACTGCAATCGCGACATCGACCGGCTGATCAAGGAGGCTCGCGGGATCACGGATGCGCGCCTCAGGAAGGAAGCGTTCGAGAAGGCCGCGGCGCTGCTCGCCGAGGATCAGGCCGGCATCTTCCTTGCCAGCGCGCGGAAGCCGATCGCCTACAGCCGGAAGATCAAGGGTTTGCGATTCACGCCGGTCGGCGAGACGATCGATCCGCGCTTTGCCACCATGAACTGACGCCGCCGTCGTGCACGGCCGTCGCGTCGCAGACGGTGGTGCAGGGTTGCCTCACGGGGCCGGACCTCTTAATGGGGACCATACCTTCGCCGGGCCGGCGCGCAATCCGTGCCGACACCGAACACCCGATCGCCGAACCGATATCGGCCCACGGGACTGGATCAGCGATGCCTTCGAAACCAACCGTCGTGCTGGCCGCTCGTCTCGCCGTCAGCCTCAGTCTGTGCCTCGCCGCGATGCTGCCGGCAACCCGGCTCCACGCCGGCCCGGCCCTGCTGCTCGAAGCCGAGAGCGGGCGCGTCCTCTATGCCGAGGATGCGGACCACAAGTGGTTTCCGGCGTCGGTCACCAAGATCCTGACCGCCTACGTGGTGTTCGAGGAACTCAAGGCCGGCCGCCTCAAGACCGACGACATGGTCACGGTGAGCGAGACCGCGCACGCGCAGGTTCCGAGCAAGCTCGGGTTGCCGGTCGGCGAGCAGATCCCGGTGGACCTCGCCATCCGGGTCCTCATCGTGAAGTCGGCGAACGACGTCGCGGTGATGCTGGCCGAGCGCATCGCGGGTAGCGAAGAGGCCTTCGTCGCCCGCATGAACGCCACGGCCCGGCGCCTCGGCATGTCGCGCTCGCGCTTCGTCAACCCGCATGGACTGCCGGCACCGGGACAGGTTTCGACGGCCCGCGATCTCGCACGCCTCGCGCGCGCCGTGATCGCGGATTTTCCAGAGCATCGCGCGCTGTGGACCCAGTCCGAGGTGCAAGTCGGCAAGATCAAGCTCAAGTCGCACAACCTGCTGCTGCGGGATTTCGAGGGAGCGGACGGCCTGAAGACCGGGTTCATCTGCGACTCGGGCTTCAACATGATCGCCACCGCGACGCGGAACGGGCAGCGGCTGATCGCGGTCGTGCTCGGTGAGCCGTCGGGGGTAGACCGCAATATTCGCGCGGCCGCACTCCTCGATCACGGCTTCATCGCGGGCCCCTGGAGAGCGGAGCAGCGCCTGCCGGCGCTCGACGCCATGCCGATCGACAAGGCGGCGCGGGAGGTGCAGAGCGTCAGG
>JBGSJD010000205.1:0-3569 GCA_041742195.1 Hyphomicrobiaceae bacterium | reverse complement strand
GGCTTCGCCATCTGCTGCCCCGCGCCGCCGACCGGGCGATTGCGCCACGGCAGCCGGCTGGGTCGGTTCGGCGCACTCGGTCAGCCAGACGTCGAACACCGGATGCTCGACGGCGTGCAGTCCCGGGCTCTCGGCGAACATCCAGCCGGAGAAGATGCGCTTCTCCTTGCCATCGAGAAGGATCTCGTCGATCTCGACGAAGGTGCTGGTTTTCGGCGGTTCGATCGGGAGGCGCGAATAGCAGGCGCGTGGTGTGACCTTGAGCGCGCCGAATCGCACCGTCTCGCCGAGCTTGACTTCCAGCCGCGAGATCCGCGCCGTGACCTTGTCGAGCGCGGCGAACACGGCCTTGTTGTTGTCGAGACGCTGGGCCGTCGCGGTGTGCGGGACCGATACGCTGGCCACCGCAGCGCAAGCGACCAGCGCAGCAAGGCCGAGCCTGCGCTTGACGCCGGGCGTCAGTCGGTTCGCGACCTGGCTTGTGTGTGACGGATACGGCCGCGCATGCGCCATGTCTGGACTTCTTGCTCCACCTTCTGCCCACGCGCGCCGTGGTGGCCACGCGGGCGATCCGGTTGATTCCTACCGGGCCTCAACCTGTTTGCCGGTGAACTTGGGCAACAGCGTGTTACGCCCTTCGGCCGGCTGTCAGTCGGGCTTCCATGCCGCGTAGTCGCCCGTTGCCTTGGGCCGCGAGCCGGCGCCGAGAATCGAGCCGGCCGGACGATAGGCTTCGGCTGTACCCGTCATATTGGGCTGATGCGGCTTTTGCCACGGCTTTGCGGCGTAGGTCTCGGCCGTGGGCGGCGTATCCACCGTATAGTGCATCCAGCCGTGCCAATCGGCGGTAATCTGCGACGCTTCGGCGCCGTTCGCATAGACGACCCACCGGCGCGGCACGCCGAGCGGGCCCACGCCGCGGCTCTGCACGTAATAGCGGTTGCCGGCCTCGTCGGTGCCGACCAGCCGCCCGCGCCACATCGTAGTGAGCCTGAGCGACCAGGTGTTGCCGCCCCACCAGCTGAAGATCTCGCTGAAGATGCTCATGACCCGTCCCGTCGGTGCGGCTCGGCCGCAGGTCTGCATGTCTCTCTAAGGAGGGCTTATCGCATCGTGCCTCGCGATTTGTCCAGCGAACCGAGGCGGCTGGCGCGCCGCACCGGCCAACCCCTGTCGACCCTCGAGACGTGAGGCGATCCTGGTGCATTTCCGCCACGCCTCCGGGCATTGGAATCGGACTAGCCTGTCACGGACGGTGGCGGGGTGTGTTTGCCGGCAGGTTTTGCACACCACCCCGTTCGCGTCGTCCTCCGTCCCCGGCGGCGCAATCCCGGGCTTTCCCCGCCGGCTCGTCCACTGGTTATCCGCTGCAGGTTTGGTGTCATCTACATTTAGTGGTTAGGCCAACTGTATAACCCCAAGACCTCGTGACGAGCCGCTCGAATCGTCCTAGTCTCTCCTCCTGTCGCTGCGCTTGTGTCACTTGTGCGGCACCATCAACACCCTCACGAAACGGCCGCGGTTCTGCGGCCATTTCAAGCCGAGTATCGCCGGAGAGCATTGTTTTCCGGGCTGTATCCTTGCGTCCAGTGTAGCCGTGTGTGGCATGGGCAACCCCATGCTGTTGTATCCGTGCCTCGACGAGATCACGGGCGTTCATCCGACAGAGAGAAATTGGCGGTCGTGGACCGTCCGAGCCGCCGGCATACCCGGTGCAGCTGGACGCATGGCCGTGCGAATGCGAGAGCGGGGCACGAATGAAGATCACGCGGCGGTTCACCGAAGCTGGCAAATCACCCTACGCGGCCATCAAGTTCCGGCGCGCCACGTCCGAGATCCGCAATCCGGACGGCTCGGTCGTGTTCCGCCTCGAAGGTTTCGAGGTGCCCGAGCACTGGAGCCAGGTCGCAGCCGACATTCTGGCCCAGAAGTATTTCCGCAAGGCCGGCGTGCCGCGCGTGCTGAAGCGCGTCGAGGAGAATCAGGTCCCGTCGTGGCTGTGGCGCTCGGTCCCCGACGAGGCCGCCATGGCGGAGCTGTCGGCCAAGGAGCGGACCGCTGGCGAGAGTGATGCCCGGCAGGTGTTCGACCGTCTCGCCGGCACGTGGACCTACTGGGGCTGGAAGGGCGGCTATTTCTCGAGCGAGGAGGACGCCCGCGCCTTCTTCGACGAGCATTGCTACATGCTGGCCATGCAGATGGGCGCGCCGAACTCGCCGCAGTGGTTCAACACCGGCCTGCACTGGGCTTACGGCATCGATGGCCCCGGCCAGGGACACTACTATGTCGATTGGCGCACCGGTCGCCTCACCCGCTCCGAGTCGGCCTACGAGCATCCCCAGCCGCACGCCTGCTTCATCCAGTCCGTCGACGACGATCTCGTCAACGAGAACGGCATCATGGATCTTTGGGTCCGTGAGGCGCGCCTCTTCAAGTACGGCTCCGGCACCGGCTCCAACTTCTCGCGGCTGCGCGGCGAGAACGAGAGGCTGTCGGGCGGCGGGCGCTCGTCCGGCCTGATGAGCTTCCTCAAGATCGGTGACCGCGCCGCCGGCGCCATCAAGTCGGGCGGCACCACGCGCCGGGCCGCCAAGATGGTGGTCGTCGACGTCGATCACCCCGACATCGAGGCCTACATCGACTGGAAGGTGAAGGAGGAACAGAAGGTCGCCTCCCTCGTGACCGGCTCGAAGATCTGCCAGAAGCGCCTGAAGGCGGTCATGTCGGCGTGCGTCAACTGCGAGGCCGACGGCGACGCCTGCTTCGATCCCACCCGCAATCCGGCTCTGAAGCGCGCCATCCGCGACGCCAAGCGCGATCAGGTACCGCAGAACTACATCCTGCGCGTGATCCAGATGGCCCGTCAGGGCCAGAAGGAGATCGATTTCGCCGTCTACGATACCGATTGGGACAGCGAAGCCTACCTGACGGTGTCGGGCCAGAACTCGAACAACTCTGTGCGCGTCACCGACGAGTTCCTGAAGGCGGTCGGCGACGACGGTGAATGGACGCTGTCGGCGCGTCTCGACGGCCGCAAGGTCAAGACGCTGAAGGCGCGAGACCTCTGGGACAAGATCGGCCACGCGGCGTGGGCCTCGGCGGATCCGGGCATCCAGTTCCACACCACCATCAACGACTGGCACACCTGCCCGCAGTCGGGACCGATCCGCGCCTCGAACCCGTGCTCGGAGTACATGTTCCTCGACGACACGGCCTGCAATCTCGCCTCGCTGAACCTGATGACGTTCCGCAAGGCCGACGGCACGTTCGACGTCGCCTCCTTCGAGCACTGCTGCCGCCTGTGGACGATCGTCCTCGAGGTGTCGGTGATGATGGCGCAGTTCCCGAGCCGCCAGATCGCCGAGCTGTCCTACCGCTACCGCACGCTGGGCCTCGGCTTCGCCAACATCGGCGGCCTGCTGATGGCATCGGGCCTCGGCTACGACTCGGCCGAGGGCCGCGCGCTCTGCGGCGCCATCTCGTCCGTGATGACCGGTGTCGCCTATTCGACCAGCGCCGAGATGGCCGCCGAGCTCGGGCCATTCCCCGGCTACGAGCCGAACGCCGCC
>JBGSJD010000204.1:0-2533 GCA_041742195.1 Hyphomicrobiaceae bacterium | reverse complement strand
TGGGGTCGTGGCAGCCACGCGCGGCGCGAGGCGCCCTGCGTCTTGGCTCGGGCGTGCGAGCCAGCCGTTGAGGCTGCCGGATGTCGTGATCCACGTCAGTCCTCCGGCGAGGATCAAACCGGCGAGCGGCACGGCGATGCGGAGAACGCGTTTCATGGCGAGACCTCGGCTTGGCTGGGGAAGCCTGCAGCACGCTTCATCTCTACTCGCGTCGCGCTCTGCCGACAAGCACGCATACCGCATTGATACAAGTCAGAAATTTTTGCCCCGATGGAGTGCAACCGAGACGCTGCCATGGTTCTCTTGAGGAGACGGTGAGTCGCGACACGCGTCCGTTGTGGCGCTCCGGACCCCGCCCAGGCATGGAGATCGAGGCGTGTCGGCATGGCCCCGGGAATCGACGAGACGACTGCCGCGCCAGCGGCCTGCGCGGAGCCTCGTCGTTGCGCTGGCGCTTGCGGCGAGCCTCGCGACGGGTCCCGCATGGGCCGACCCGGTGACGGACTGCAACGAGGCGTCGAGCGCCCGGCTTCGGCTGGACGGATGCACGGAGATCATCGCCAGCGATCCGGCGCCGGACGTACTGGCCACCGCCCTCATGAACCGGGCGATCGCTCACGCCGCACTGCGTGACCTGAAATCGGCGCTGGCCGACCTCGACGCCGCGCTTGATGCGGATCAGTCCCTGCTGGAGGCCCGTTACAATCGCGGCAACGTCTACGTCGGTCTCGGCAGGCCCGAACCAGCCATCGAGGATTTCACGGCCGTGATCGACGCCGCTCCGGCGTTCGCCCTCGCGTGGCTCAATCGCGGTCTCGCCCACGAGCAGAAGGGCGACCTCGACACGGCGCGAAGCGACCTCCGCAAGGCCCTCGAACTGGACCCGAACCTCGCGTCCGCCAAGCGATCATTGGCGCGCATCGCGAAGAAGCGCCCCGCTCCGGCGAACTCCGCGACCGGGCGGCCCGTTACCGCCCCCAGATAGATCGCCTCAGCCGCCGCGCCGGATCCGGCTCATGTTGACGAGGCCCGCATCGAGCAGCGCCTGCTGGCATTTCTTGGCGAGCGCTTTGCCGTTCGCCTCCATGCAGCGTCGGAGTTCGACCGTTCCGAGTGCGTAGGGTGCGCAGTGCCGGAAATAGTCTTCCTTGCAATGTTCCTCGACCTTTTCCGGATAGGTCGTCTGCGTTTGCGCAGCAACTGGTGAAGCGGCCAGGCTGGCCAGAAGAAGGAATACGACAGGTCCCCGCATGCTCATCGAGATCAGCCCCTCTCTAGAACAAATAGAGCGACAGATTACTGATTTGCCCCTGACCTCCTGAGAGCAAATCTGCGTCATGAGCAGAATAAGCGGTAACGTGTGCCCGCGCGGCCACGATGGCAGGGTCAGTCCTTGGCGTAGGGATTGGCGCCCTTTCTGAGCCCGAACCGGATCGGCGTCCCGGGTAGGTCGAACGCCTCGCGCAGGCTGTTCACGAGATAGCGGATGTAGGACGGCGGCAGATCCCCCGGCTTCGAGCAGAACGCGACGAACGTCGGCGGCCGCGTCGAGGGCTGCGTCGCATAGCGGAGCCGGATGCGCCGGCCGCTCGATGCCGGCGGCGTATGCCTGTCGAGCGCCTCTTGCAGCCACCTGTTGAGCGCCGCCGTCGGCACGCGCCGGTTCCAGACCTCGTAGGCGGCGATGACCGCGTCCATCAGCTTGTCGACACCGCGCCCCGACAGCGCCGAGACTGGCACCAGCGCCACGCCTGATGCGTCGGCGAATTTTTCGGTCGCCGTCTCGCGCAGGTCCTTGAGCGCCTTCTGCTTGTCCTCGATGGCATCCCACTTGTTGATGCCGATCACCAGCGCCCGCCCTTCCTCGACGATGCGGTTTCCGATGATCAGGTCCTGTTGCTCGAAGGGGTGCGTCGCATCGATCAGCAGAACCACGACCTCGGCGAACTTGATGGCGCGGAGCGCATCGCTGGCCGAGAGCTTTTCCGCATGCTCCTCGATACGCGCCTTGCGTCGCAGCCCCGCCGTATCGAACAGCCGGACGGAACGGCCTTTCCACATCAGGTCCGTGGAGATGCTGTCGCGCGTGAGACCGGGCTCCGGCCCCGTGATCATCCGTTCCTCGCCGAGCACGGTGTTGACGAGGGTGGACTTGCCCGCATTCGGCCGCCCGACGATGGCGATGCGGATCGGACGCGTCGTGTCGGCGGCTTCGCCGTCTTCGCCCGGCTCCTGCCCCTCGCTCGTCTCGTCTGCGGTATTGGCTTGGTCCTCGAAAGCCTCGGCGGCCCGTCCGCGCCGTTTCCGGCGCTGGCTGATCGGCTTCGGCTTCATGTCGAGCGCCGCCAGGATCTCGTGTTCGAGATCGGAGAGGCCCTCGCCGTGCTCGGCCGAGATCGCGACCGGTTCGCCGAGGCCGAGCTCGTAGGCCTCGTAGAATCCGCCCGTACCGGCGCGCCCCTCGCACTTGTTGGCGACCAGGATGACGCGCGCGCCCGAGCGCCGGGCGACGCCCGCGAACGCCTTGTCGGCC